>CAMTHN010000033.1 GCA_947072265.1 uncultured Clostridia bacterium
TTTCTGGATTATATTTTAGAAATTTAGAAAATATAAATTTATTTCCTTCAAAAAATATAAATATAATATATGGAGATAATGCAGTTGGAAAAACAAATATAATAGAATCAATATATATATGTTCTGGTTTTAAAAGTTTTAGAAACTGTATAGAACATGATATGATAATGTTTGATAAAGATTTTTTTAATATAAATATAGAATTTAAAGATAAAGAAAGAATACAAAAAATAGAAATATTATTTGGAAAAAAAAAAGAATATACACTTAACTATGTTAAAAATAAAACTAGAAAAAATATTTTATCAAAATTTTTAACTGTGATTTTTTCACCAAATGATTTAGAATTATTTTCTCTTGGACCAAAAGAAAGACGAAAATTTTTAGATGAAGCAATAATAAAAGTTAAAAAAAGTTATTATATATATCTTAAAAAATATAATAAAATATTATCTCAAAGAAATGCATTAATAAAAGAATATAGAAAAAATATAATAGATAAAGAAAGTTTTGATATATGGGATATTGCTCTTTCTAAAATAGGTACAATTATTACGATTATTAGAAAAAGTTATATAGAAAAAATATCTATATATGCTAAAAAAATTTATTTTGGAATTTCTCAAAATAAAGAAAATTTTGATATAAATTATATATCAACTATATTTAAAAATTATAAAGATATAAAAAATTATACACAAGAAGATATTAATTTTTATTATTTAAGATTAAAACAAAGTTTTGAAAATGATATAAAGCAAGGCTATACAACAGTTGGAATACATAGAGATGATTTTGATGTTAAAATAGATAATCTATCAGTTAAAACATATGGATCTCAAGGACAAAAAAGAAGTTGTATAATATCTTTAAAAATGGGAGAAGCAGAAATTATAAATATAAAAACAGGAGAAAACCCAGTTATACTACTTGATGATGTTATGAGTGAACTTGATAAAAAAAGACAAAATTATATTTTAAATCATGTCAAAAATATGCAGGTTTTTATAACTTGTTGTGATATATTTAATACTATTGATTTAAATAAAGGAAAAATCTTTTATATAAAAAACGGAAATATAGAAAAAGAAGAAGATATTATATAGAATGGAGATTATTATGTATATTTTTTTAGGGGATGATATACTCATAAAAAAAAAGATGTAATAGGGTTTTTTGATCTAGAAAAATCCACTGTTGCACCAAAAACTAGAGATTTTTTAGTTATTTCAAATAAAAAAAATAATATAATAAATATTTCTCCTAAAGATCCAAAAACATTTATATTATGTAAAAATAAAAAAGTTTATATATCACATATATCCATATCAACATTAAAAAAAAGATTTGAACAAAATCTTTAGAGTTTTATAGAAATGTGGAGGCTTTAATAATGGAAAATAAACCAATACAACAAAATTATGATGAAAACCAGATACAGGTTTTAGAAGGCTTAGAAGCAGTTAGAAAAAGACCAGGAATGTATATTGGTTCTACAGGAAGCAAAGGTTTACATCATCTAGTTTATGAAATAGTAGACAACGCCATAGATGAAGCTCTTGCTGGATATTGTAAAGAAATTTTAATAGAAATGTTGCCAGATAATATAATTCGTATTATGGATGATGGAAGAGGAATTCCTATTGGTATACATAAAAAAGAAGGAATTTCTGCGGCTACAGTTGTTTTTACAGTCCTTCATGCAGGAGGAAAATTTGGAGGAGATGGATACAAAGTTTCTGGAGGACTTCATGGAGTTGGCGCATCCGTTGTAAATGCACTTAGTGAATGGCTAGAAGTTAGAGTTTATAATGGAGAGAATGAGTATTATCAAAAGTTTGAAAGAGGAGAATATTCAGAAATTTTAAAACCTATAGGAAAAACAGATAAAACAGGAACAGAGGTTACATTTAAACCAGACAAAGAAATATTTAGCGAGATAAATTTTGAATATGAAATTTTATTAACAAGACTTAGAGAGCAAGCATTTTTGAATGCAGGAATTATAATAAATATAAAAGATACTAGAGAAGAGGAAATAAAAGAAGAAAGACTTTGCTATACAGGTGGAATAAAATCTTTTGTAGAATATATACATACAAAAAAACAACTAGAGATTGTTCATCCAGAAGTTATATATTTAAAATCAGAACAAAATGAAAAAATTATAGAAATAGCACTTCAATATAATGAAAGCTATAATGACGTAATATTATCTTTTGCAAATAATATTCATACAATAGAAGGCGGAACTCATGAAACTGGATTTAAAACATCTTTAACTAGAGTTTTAAATGATTATGCAAGAAAAAATAATATATTAAAAGATAGCGAAAAAAACTTTTCTGGAGAAGATGTTAGAGAAGGTTTAACAGCTATAATAAGTGTTAAATTAACCGAATGTGAATTTGAAGGACAAACAAAATCAAAATTAGGCAATCCAGAAGTTAGAGCTTTTGTAGAAGGAATGATTGGAGAACATTTTTCCAATTTTCTTGAAGAAAATCCATCAGTAGCAAAAAAAATATTTGAAAAAGCACTTAGTGCACAGAGGGCAAGAGAAGCAGCGAAAAAAGCAAGAGATTTAACAAGACGGAAATCTGCTTTAGAATCAGGAAGTCTTCCAGGAAAACTTGCAGATTGTTCGGAAAGAGATCCAGAATTTACAGAGATTTATATAGTCGAAGGAGACTCTGCGGGGGGATCTGCAAAATCAGGAAGAGATAGAAGATTTCAAGCAATTTTGCCATTATGGGGAAAGATGCTAAATGTAGAGAAAGCAAGACTAGAAAAAGTTTATGGAAATGAAAAACTTATCCCAGTTGTAACAGCCTTGGGATGTGGAATAGGATCAGATATAGATTTATCAAAAATTAGATATGGAAAAGTTATAATTATGGCGGATGCTGATGTTGATGGAAGTCATATTAGAACTTTATTATTGACATTTTTCTTTAGATTTATGAAACCATTAGTTGAAAAAGGACATATATATATAGCACAACCTCCGTTATATAAAATATCTAGGGGAAAACAATCTAGCTATGCTTTTGATGATCAAGAGAGAGATATTCATATAAATAGAATTTCTGAAGAAGGAAGATATAAAGTTGATATTCAAAGATATAAAGGTTTGGGAGAGATGAATCCAGATCAACTTTGGGATACGACTATGAATCCAGAAAACAGAACAATTGTAAAAGTTGAGATGGATGATGTAAATAAGGCAGACGAAATTTTTACAATTCTTATGGGAGACAAGGTTGCTCCTAGAAGAGAATTTATAGAATTAAATGCAAAATATGTTAAAAATTTGGATGTATAAATTATATGAAGGATATAAATATAAAATATAATTTAAGAGAAGAAGAAGTTTTTTCTGCACTTTATATAATACAAAAATATTTTATCTATAAAAAAAAGAAGATTCAATCAATAATCATAGCTATTATAAGTATTGGTTTTATTTTTATAAAAATTCCTAATAGTGTAAATATATTTTTATTTTATCTAGGAATTTTATCTATATTTCTTATATGGTATACAATGCATACAAAGATAAAAAGAATATCAAAAGGAATAGCAATGGTTGAAGATGAATTTATTATATCTTTACAAAAAATAGGAATTATTATTGGAGAAGGAAAATATAAAAAAATATTATCCTATTCTGATAAAAATTTATTTATTTTTGTAGACATAGAAAAATTTGTTATTTCTAATAATAGAGAAGAAATATTTATAATTCCTAAGAGATGTATATGTAAAGAACAAGAAGAAAAATTAGAAGATATATTTAATAATAAAATTAAAAATAGATTTATAAAATTCTAAAAAGAGGTGTGGATAATATTGTATAACGATGGAACAAAGATAATACCTATTACTATAGAAGCAGAGATGAAAAAATCCTATCTAGACTATTCTATGTCTGTAATAGTGGGAAGAGCTTTGCCAGATGTTAGAGACGGATTAAAGCCTGTTCATAGAAGAATTCTATATACTTTATATGAAAATGGTCTTGGTCCAGATAAAGCTTATAGAAAGTGTGCAGATACTGTAGGATCTGTTTTAGGAAGATATCACCCACATGGAGATGGATCTGTGTATGACGCCCTTGTAAGGATGGCACAGAGCTTTTCTTTAAGATATCCACTTATAGATGGTCATGGAAACTTTGGATCGATAGATGGGGATCCTGCGGCTGCATATAGATATACAGAATCTAGAATGAGCAGAATATCCACAAAACTTTTAACAGATATAGATAAAGAAACGGTAACATTTATATCAAACTATGATGATAGATTAAAAGAACCATCTGTACTTCCATCTAGATTTCCAAATTTATTGGTAAATGGATCAAACGGAATAGCGGTAGGGATGGCGACAAATATTCCACCACATAATCTAAAAGAAGTTATAAACTGTATATGTCATGTAATTGACAATGGTGATTGTGATATAGAAGGTTTAATGGAATTTATAAAAGGTCCAGATTTTCCAACAGGCGGAATAATTATGGGATATAGTGGAATCCGAAGTGCTTATGCCACAGGAAGAGGAAAGATAACACTTAGGGCAAAAACAGATATAGAAGATATGCCAAATGGAAAATCTAAAATAATTGTTACAGAGATTCCATATATGGTAAATAAATCTAGACTTTTAGAAAATATAGCAAATCTTGTTAAAAACAAAAGAATAGAAGGAATATCCGATCTTAGAGATGAATCTGATAGAGATGGACTAAGAATTGTGATAGAACTTAAAAGAGATGCAAATCCACAGGTTGTATTAAATCGTCTATTTTCATATAGTTCACTTCAGGAAACAGTAGGGGTAATTCTTTTAGCTCTAGTTAATGGAGAGCCAAAAGTTTTAACTTTAATGGAAATTATAAATCACTATATAAGTTTTCAAGAAATTATTATAAGAAAAAGAACAGAATATGATTTAAGAAGAGCAAAAGAAAGAGCACATATATTAAATGGTCTAAAAATTGCTTTAGATTTTATAGAAGAGATTATAAAAATTCTTAGAGCTTCTAAAAATATTCAAGAGGGTAAACAACAATTAATAGATAATTTTGATTTAGATGATATACAGGCTACAGCAATAGTTCAGATGAGATTAGGACAACTTACAGGTTTAGAAAGAAAGAAGATAGAAGAAGAATTATTAGAACTTTTAAAAAAGATAGAAGAACTTGAAGAAATATTAGCAAATAAACATATTATATTAGAAATAATTAAGACAGAACTTATAGAAATTAGAGATAAACATAATGATGAAAGAAGAACGAGTATAGAATTTGTAACTGGAGAGATGGATATAGAAGATTTAATTCCAGTTGAAGATTGTATAATAACACTTACACATTATGGATATATAAAAAGACTTTCTAGTGATACATATAAACTACAAAAAAGAGGGGGAAGAGGAATCTCTGCAATGAAACAGAGAGAAGAAGATTTTGTAGAAAAACTTTTTATTGCTTCCACCCATGATAATATATTATTTATAACAAATCAGGGAAAGATGTATAGACAAAAAGGTTATGAAATTCCAGTAGGAAGTAGAATAGCAAAAGGTATAAATATAATAAATCTTTTAGAATTTGATAACGAAGAAAAGGTAACATCTATTATAAAAACATCTGATTTTGAAATAGGAAAATATTTAACAATGGTTACAAAAAAAGGAATTATAAAAAGAACTGAACTTAACTCATATAAAAATGCGAGAAAAAAAGGGTTAATAGCAATAAATCTCCAAGAAGGAGATGAGTTAGTAGCAACCATTTTGACAGAAGGAAAAAGTGAACTTTTGATAGCTACAAGAAATGGATTTTCTATAAGAATAGATGAGAATCAAGCAAGACCATTATCAAGATCTTCCCAAGGAGTTAGAGGGATAAAGTTGCATAATGAAGACTATGTAGTTGGAGTTTCTTGTATATATGAAGATTCAAGTGTTGTAACTATTACAGAAAATGGACAGGGAAGAAGAACTAATGCGGAAGAATATAAAATACAGTCTAGAGGTGGTTATGGAAAGATAAATTATAAAGTTAATGATATTAAAGGCTATGTATGTAGCGTAAAAGTGGTTGATCAACAAGAAGAACTAATTCTTATTTCAAATGATGGTATTATAATTAGAATAAAAGTTACTGATATAAATTGTATGTCTAGATACGCATCTGGAGTTAGGGTTATGAAATTGTCTGACAATGATAAGGTAGTTACATTTGCACAGGTGGATCCAATAGATGAAGAAGAAATTGATGATATTATTAATCTATTAGATAAAGAAGAAATCGATGATATTATATCAACAGATGAAGAAGAAATAAGCTAATAAAAAACCCTAGCTATATAATTAGCTAGGGTTTTTTATTACATATTTAAAAATATTTTTAGTTAAATTAGACATATATATGGATATATAGGGAAGTGTAAAAAATGATGGAATTATAAAAAAAGAAAGTATTATAAAAGGAAAAATTTTTAGTGTTGAAAAAAATATATTTAATCTATAAATATTTGATATATTTTTAGAAATTAAATAGATATTTTTTATAGAAATATCTTCATTAGATATAAACAAAAATGTGTTGATGATATCTCGTTGAAGAAAGTATAGGCTAAATAAAATAGAAATACAAAAATATAAAGGAATAAAAACTGGAATTATTTTAGTATAAATATTATTTATAAAATAATATTTATTAAAAAAAGAATTAATGTTTTATGACCTTTCAATCTCAGCCAATCCAC
>CAMTHN010000034.1 GCA_947072265.1 uncultured Clostridia bacterium
AAAAATAAAAAATTAAATATTTTATGGCATTATTGACTAAATTTTTCAAAACTTATATAATTTAATAAATTAGAAATGTTTATGCATAAATACATTTATATTAAGGAGTTTTTTATGAAAAAGACTATTATGTGGAAAGAAATAAACGAGCAAAAAACAGCTATCCCCAATTGCATAACAAAAAATAAGGAAATTTTAAAAAATATAGAAAAAGACTTTAATCAAAAACAACCAACATCAATTATAATTGCCGCAAGAGGAACATCCGATCATGTTGCACATTTTGCGAAATATCTTTTTGAAACATTCTGTGGAATTCCAGTTTCTCTAGCCGCACCTTCTATAACAACCTTATACCAATCAAAAATAAATTTTTCAAATTCATTAGTTATAGGAATTTCACAATCTGGATCTGCACAAGATGTATTAGAAGTTCTACAGTCCGCAAAAAGTCAAGGTGCAATAACAATAGGTATAACTAATACAGAAGACTCTGTTGTTGCTAAAGAATCTAAATATCATCTATTCTGTAACGCTGGAAAAGAAAATAGTGTTGCCGCTACAAAAACTTTTTTAACCCAATTATATCTCGCAACAGCTCTTGTTAAACAACTATCTGGATCAAAAAAGCTTGATATGGCTATAAATAGTCTTGATACAACAATTGATACTGCACTTTCTTTAGCAGAATCCGCAATAGACGCTTCACAAATTTTTAGATTTTCTAATGAAATATTTGTACTTGCTCGTGGATTTGGATACCCTATATCTATGGAATGTGCTCTAAAAATTCAAGAAACAACATATACAAGAGCTCGTTGTTATTCTGTTTCCGATTTTCACCATGGTCCTTTTGCAATGGTTAGCTCTGAAATTCCTATTATCCTTCTTAGCCTTGATAAACATGTAGAAAAAGATTCTATAGAGATGATAGAAAAACTAAAAAATGAAAATGCGTTTGTTCTTTCAATAACAAACTCAAAAAAAGTTTCTGATTTATCAGATAAATCAATGCTACTTCCAGAGGATATGGACGAGATATCGGCTTGTTTTGCATCCGCAATAATAGGACAAACATTTGCATGCTCTCTAGCTATATTAAAATCAAACAACCCAGACTCTCCTAGAGGTTTAAAAAAAGTAACTATTACTAGATAATTTTATAAATAATAACTTTGAATAATAGATATCTATAAATTCTATTTATAGATATCTATTATTCTGATATTATTAAACTTTTTAACAAAAATGTAATTGTTAGTCGATAATTAAATTAATAAAATAATAAAAATTTACAGGAGAAACATAATGAAAAATTTATATATACCATTAGATGACAAAATTGTAGTTATAACAGGATCAAGTAATGTATTAATGACTTCTACAATAACAAATTTAGCAAAATTTGGTGCAAAAATTGCACTTGTAGATAATAAGATTGAAGAAACCAAAAGATTAGAACAAGATCTAATTGCACAAGGATTTATAGTGAAATCTTATAAAACAAACCTTCTTATAAAAAAAGAAATTTTAAAAACAAAAGAAAAAATTATTAAAGATTTTGGATCATGTGATATTTTAATAAATGCATCTGGTGGAAATAATAAAGAAACAACAACAACATTTGAGTATTATTTAAAAGGAGATATCGACAATAAAGAGGTAAATTCTTTCTTTGATATAGACGGTGGAATCGCTTCAAATGTAATAGCAGCAAATTTTATATCTATGCTAAATCCAATACAAGTTTTTGCAGAAGATATGATAAAAAGCGAAAATCCATCCTCAATTATAAATTTATCCTCTATAAACGCCATCTGTCCTCTAACAAAAATTCCAGCATACTCTGCATCTAAATCTGCAATAGAAAATTTTACAAAATGGCTTTCCGTACACTTTGGTAAAACAAATATAAGAGTTAATTCCATTGCACCTGGTTTTTTTATAACATCTGCAAACGAGTCATCTCTACTTGAAGAAGATGGAGAACTTACATCAAAAGGAACAAAGATAATTATGAATACACCTATGGAAAGATTTGGAGTAGAAGAAGAAATTTATGGAGCAATTGCTTTTCTATCATCTTCAGAACTTTCTAGCTTTATAAACGGAATAACAATTCCTATAGACGGTGGATTTTCATCATATTCAGGCGTTTAGTTTTCATAATATAAAATTATATTAAATAAAGAGTAGATTTTAAATAGATCTACTCTTTATTTAATATATCAAACTTTTCTTTAAGTATATTTAAACATTTTTTTTCTATTCTAGAAACATAAGATCTAGATATTTTCAATTTCTTAGAAACTTCCAACTGGGTTAACGGGTTGCTACCACCAAGACCATATCTATGAATAATTATCATCTTCTCTCTACTAGTTAGATGATCTTGTATTAATTTATGAAGAGTTTCGCATCTTATCCTTGCAATTATATTGTCTATAACGAGCTCATCATCAGAAACAATATCCATAAGAGTTATTCCTCCACCCCCCTCTCCATCTATAGGATCGCTTATAAAAACCTCTAAAGATGTTTTTTTAACACTTCTAAAATGCATTAATATCTCATTTTCAACACATCTTGCCGCATATGTAGAAAATTTTGTTCCTTTATCATATGAAAATGTAGATACAGCTTTGATTAATCCTATTGTTCCTATAGAAATTAGATCCTCTTGATCATTATTCGAAGCATAATATTTTTTTATAATATGAGCTACAAGTCTAAGATTATGCTCTATTAATTTTTCTCTAGCTTTTTTATCTCCATCCTTCATCTTCTTAAAATATTCTTTTTCTTTACTCTGAGATAAGGGTTTTGGAAAAGATTTGTTCCCATCTACATGTAACGCAAAAAATAATATTTTACTAAAAATCATAGATATAATTTCAATAATCATATATAAAACCTTCTTTCATTAAAACTATCTATATTCAAGAAAAAACTTTTTTTGTATGTCCTATAAAAAAATAAAAAAGAGAACTATTTTATTAGTTCTCTTTTTTATAATTATTAAAAAATTTAACAAAAGGAATATCTTCAACTATAAATTCTTTTTTATTTAGATAATCTAAAATATGCCCTGAATCCATAAATTTAAAAAAAACTTTATATGAATATAAAAGTTGGTGTTTTGCACCAGAAAATTGTTTTATACCATATTTTAAATCTCCGACCAAAGGATGTCCTATATGACTAAAATGGGCTCTTATCTGATGGGTTCTTCCTGTAATCAAAGAAACCTCTATCAAAGTCATATCTTTAGAAATATCCAAAATTTTATAACTGGTAATCATCGTTTTTCCACCAGCTATTGGATGATTATAAACAGAAACTTTCTTATTACTTTCATCTTTAATCATATAATGTTTAATTATATCTTCTTCTTTTTCTAATCTTCCCCAAACAACAGCTATATATTTTTTCTCTATCTCTCTATCTCTAAGCTTTTGATTTAAAACTCGTAAAGTTTCTGCATTTTTTGCAGCAATAACAATTCCAGCTGTATTCCTGTCTATTCTATTGCAAAGAGATGGTATAAAAGATGATCTCTCTTTTGGATCATATTCTTTATTAATAAATAAGAATTTTTTAATCCTATTTATTAAAGT
This sequence comes from uncultured Clostridia bacterium, assembly GCA_947072265.1. GTDB lineage: Bacteria > Bacillota > Clostridia > Oscillospirales > Ruminococcaceae > CAMTHN01. The sequence goes on from CAMTHN010000034.1 coordinate 3,618, forward strand.
ATCTACCGTTTTAGTCTCATCATCATGTACAACTAATCCAGTGGGTTTGTCAACTAATAATATATTCTCATCTTGATATAAGATTTTTAAATCATCTTTAGCAAATAAAAAATCTTTATTACTATCTATTTCTAAAAATTCATCATTTACATATAAACTTATTATATCACCCTCATTTAAAATAGTTTTAAAATCTGCTTTTTTATAATTTATCTTTATTCTTTTTTTTCTACAACTTTTATAAATCATTGAATTAGGAATTCTTGGATAAAATTTTGTTAAAAATTTATCCAGCCTCTGATTAGAATCATCCTTTTTTATAACTATCTCTTTCATAAAATCTCCTAAATATCTATTTTAATTTTATTATAAACATAAAAAAGTATATTTACAAATAAAATAGAATAAAAATGGACTAGCCGACTTTATTTTATAAGGAGTGTACAAAATGAAAGTTATGAAAATTTTAAAATCAGATATTATTTCTGATTTTTCTAAAAATTATTCTCCAAAAAAAGAAGGACTATCATCTAAACAAGGAAAAGAATATCTAGAGAGATTTGGAAAAAATAAACTTAAAGAAAAAAAAAATAAAAATCCTATTATAATATTCGGAACGCAATTTAAAGATATATTAGTTATTATACTTCTTATCTCAACAATAATATCAATATATATGGGAGACTATATAGAAGCCATAACCATAGCCGTTATAGTATGTGTGAACGCTATCATAGGTTTTATACAAGAGATTAAAACAGAAAAATCTATAAACTTTGTAAAAACAATTTCCTATCCCAAAGCAAATGTTTTAAGAGATGGGAATTTTATAAAAATTCCTGCAGAAGATATAGTTATAGAAGATGTTTTTTCTGTATCTGCTGGAGATAAGGTTCCCGCAGATGCAGTTATTCTAAAAGCTTCTACCCTTATGGTAGACGAATCTATATTAACAGGAGAGTCTATCTCTTCCAAAAAAACAGTTGGAGAGATATTAGATAGAGACAACTCATTAAATAAAACAACCATACTATACAGTGGAACAGTTGTTACAAAAGGTAGAGGAACCGCTCTAGTTATATCAACAGGAATGGACTCGCAGATAGGACAGATATCGTCCCTTATAAATAAGTCAAAACCATATCCAACAAACTTACAAAAAAAACTTAAAGAGATGAGTAAAATCATCGCTATAGTATGCATATCTATCTGCATACTAGTCTTTGCAGGAGGAGTTATTCGAGGAGAATCCATCTCACAAATGATTATACTAAGTTTATCCACCGCCGTTGCTGGAATTCCAGAAGGGCTTCCAGCAATAGTTACAATCTGTCTAGCTTTATCTATAAAGCGTATGATTTCAAAAAAAGCTATTATAAAAAAACTTCACACAGTAGAAACACTTGGTTGCACCACAGTTATATGTACGGATAAAACAGGAACCCTTACAGAAAATAAAATGACAGTTAAAGAAATTATTTCATTCGAACATTCCATCCAAGTTACAGGAGATGGGTATTCAAAATCTGGAGGATTCAAAATTGATAACAAAGATATTAATATATCTTGTTTCCCTATTATAAAAAAATTAATACTTTCCTCTGTACTATGTAATAACAGCGAAATATATTCCCGTGATAAAGAAATTATTGGCAGAAATAGAGCAAAAAATCTAGCAAAAGGAAGTTTTGAAACTAATGGAGATTCTACAGAAATTGCCCTACTTATCATGTCTGCAAAAGCATTAATTCTTAAAAAAAATCTATCATTTTTATACAAATATATAGAACAAATTCCATTTGATAGCTCTAGAAAGATAATGTCTGTTGTTATTTCAGATAAAGACAACAAGCATTATTTAATAACAAAAGGTGCTTTTGATATTATAATAGAAAAATCTTCATCCATTCTAACAGATAATGGGCTAATAAATATGGGGTTTAAAGAAAAATCATTTCTAAATAATAAAAATAACGAACTTACAAACAACAGTCTTAGAGTTATAGCTTTTGCGTATAAAGAGTTACCCCTTAATTATGACATAGAAAATATAGAATCAAACTTTATATTTATAGGAATGGTTGGAATGATAGATAATATTAGAAAAGAAACAAGAAAATCGATTAATATCTGTCAAAAAGCAGGAGTTAAAATAGTTATGATAACTGGGGATCATAAAAATACAGCTATTGCAATTGGAAAAAAAATTGGAATTTATAAAAAAGAAAATACAGTTATAACTGGAGAAGAGCTTAAAAATATATCACAATACGACCTAGATAAAAAGATAAAAAACACAACTATTTTTGCCAGAGTTTCTCCAGAAGACAAGCTGAAAATTATAAAAACTTTTAAATCTCAAGGAGAAATAGTTGCTATGACTGGAGATGGTGTAAACGATGCTCCTGCTATAAAAGAAGCCGATATTGGAATATCTATGGGAATAAATGGAACAGATGTATCAAAAGATGCAGCTGATATGATATTATTAGACGACAACTTTACCACCATTACAGAATCTTTAAAAGAAGGTCGATCTATCTATCAAAATATAAGAAAATTTATTAGATATCTTATAGCTTGTAATATTGGGGAAGTTATGGCTATGTTTCTTTGTATAATCATGAATATCCCTATCGTACTTCTTCCAATACATATATTATTTATAAATCTTATAACCGATGGTCTCCCTGCTATATCTCTTAGTATAGAACCTGCTGAAAAAAATATTATGAAAAAATATCCTCGTAAACATATAGATTCTATATTTTCTAGGGGTCTATTATCTAAAATAATTTTTAGGGGAATTTTTATAGGAATAACAACAGTAGCAACATTTATTTCTATCTATAAACTTTCTACCGATATAGATATAGCAAGAACTTCCGCGCTACTATCTCTTATTATAAGCCAACTTATCCATGTATTTGAATGTAAAAGTGAAGATAAACATATATTTAATCTTCCTTATTTAAA
>CAMTHN010000035.1 GCA_947072265.1 uncultured Clostridia bacterium
GTATTAAGTATGTTTCGTATATTCTAACACATAATATATTTGAAATCTTGAGTAATTATTTATTTAATTATTGAATGTTTCAAAAATTTTATCATAATATTTTTATAAAATGAAATTAGGGAGATGTTTTTATGAATAATAAAACAAATAAAAGTTATAATAACCCCAATAATTGTAATAACACTAATAATCCAAACTCCCAAAATTCTGTTTCTGCTGGGCTAAATCCAGAACAATGTAATAATCAAACATCTAATATGAGTCATCCAAACCCAACAACAAACGGAACTTCACAAAAAATGCAAAATAAGTTATCTAACAAATATGGAAATTGTACAAATAAAAATAGTTTTCCATCATCTTCGAATATGAATAGTCCAAGATAAACACTATAATTTTAATTACACAATTTTAACAAATTTCACAATAAAGCTAACGTATTTAAACGTTAGCTTTATTTTTTATCTTTAAAAGATTTAAATCCTTGTCCTAAAATTTCATCTGCATCCGAACTTATCATAAATGCTGTCTCATCAAAATCATGGACTATTCTCTTAAGTTTATAAAACTGATTCTTACGAACTACACACATAACAATATCCCTTTTTTCTTTTGAATACAATCCTTTTGCATCAATAATAGTACAACCTCTATTTAAAAGAGATATAATTTTGTCTCCTAATCCTTCTGGATTTTTACATACAATTAATGCCATCTTTCCTTTATCTGATCCATATAAAACAAAATCTATAACTCTAGTAGCTACAAAAATTAATATTATAGAATATAATGAATTTTCTATATTTTTATAAACAATTCCCGCTATAGTTATTATAATACCATCTGTGACCAATACAAAAAAACCTATCTTAAATCTAGGGAATTTTTGTTGAAGAATTCTATTAGTTATATCGGTTCCTCCTGTAGAACCCTCTCTCATAAAGATTATCGATGTAGCTAGTCCCATCAACAATCCACCAAAAACACTTGCTAATATTGGGTCACCTCTATAAACTGGAAAATCTTTGAATAATACATCTATAAAAAAAGAAAATGAAAGAGTAGACACTATAGTTCTAATAAAAAACTTTTTTCCTAAAAATTTTATAGATAATAGTAAAAGTGGGATATTAATTAAATTTACCACTAAACCTATTGGAGTATCAAATAAAAAATTAATTATTGTCCCTATTCCTGAAGCTCCGCCAGGCGCAATATTATTTGGTGCTGCAAAAAGATGAATTCCCATACATAAAATTGCTGTTCCAAAAATAGTTGCAAGATAATCTATAACTATGCTTACATATTTATTATTTTTATTTATCATTACTATCTCCAACTTTTAATAATCTAAACAAATCCCCATAATAATTCAAAAATTTCATTTATTCTTTGATGTTTTTCGTTTAAATAAAGAAATCCAAATAAAGCTTCTAATCCTGTGGCTCTTCTATAATCAGACATATTAGAATTTTTAGGAATATTTGAACTTGTATTATTTCGACCTCTTTTATATATATAAATTTCATCCTCTGTTAATTTATCAAATATTATATCTACAAATTTTGATTGGGATTTACTACAAACATATTGAACAGACTTCCCATGAAGCTTATTAACAGCAACAGCTCGTTCACAAGATAATCTTCCTCTAACTAATAATTCAAATACTGCATCTCCTACAAAAGCTAAGGTTAAAATATTTTGAAATTTTGGATCTATTTTATTATTTATTTTAAACGTTATAAACACCTCTTTTTTAGAAATTTCTAATTTATATAATCAAACTGATACCCTAAAATATTTATTGTATCTTCTTCTTTTACACCCATTTTATCCAATTCTGCAATTATTCCACTATTTCTCAACACCCGTTGAAAATAATGCAATGATTCATAATCATCCATATTTATTGTTCTCATTATATCCTGCATAAATGGCGCCTCTATATGATAGACACCTTCTATAACTTCTATACTAAAATCCATCGTATCTTTTTTATCCTGTATAGTATATTCTGATTCATACATCTTTATAGGAGGAAGATTTCCAACAGCCTCACAAACTTTTGACATAAGTTCTTTAACACCACTATGTGTAACAGCTGATATAAAATAAATTTCATATCCTTTATCTTCTATATATGATTTAAACCTTTTTATCTGCTCTTCTCCAGCCATATCAGACTTATTTCCAACAACTATTTGTTTAACTAAAGATAAATCTTTATTAAATTTCTCTAACTCAATATTTATTTTATCATAATCATCTATCGAGTCTCTTCCTTCAATCTCTGAAATATCCACCATATGGATAATAAGCCTACATCTTTCAATATGTCGTAAAAAATAATGTCCTAGACCAACTCCATCGCTTGCACCCTCTATTAAACCAGGAATATCTGCCATTGTAAAACTTTTACCATCCCCTACATCAACAACTCCTAAAACTGGTGTAATTGTTGTAAAATGATAGTTTGCAATCTTGGGTTTAGCAGCACTAGTTACAGATATTAACGTTGATTTACCTACATTAGGAAATCCAATAATTCCAACATCAGCTAAAAGTTTTAACTCTAATAAAACATCTCCTATTTGTCCTTTAAATCCTGGCTTTGAAAATCTTGGAATCTGTCTAGTTGGCGTTGCAAAGTTTGCGTTTCCTTTTCCGCCCTTTCCTCCATATACCACAATCTTTTTTTCATCTGATGACATATCAGCTATAATTTTTCCACTCTCTGCATCTTTTATCAAAGTTCCTTTAGGAACCCTGATAACCAAATCATTAGCACCTTTTCCAGAACAATTTTTAGATCCGCCCTTCATTCCATTATCTGCAATATATTTTCTTTTATATTTAAAATCTAATAATGTGGAAACATTTGTGTCTGCAACAAAGATTATATCTCCGCCTTTTCCTCCATCTCCTCCGTCTGGTCCTCCTGCAGGAACATATTTTTCGGTGTGAAAAGAGACTGCTCCATCTCCTCCATCTCCAGCTTTTAATGTGATCGTAGCAATATCAACGAACATACTAAACCCCCCTTTTATATTTTTATAATCAAAAATCCCGAGAAAAAATTCTCGGGATTTTAATATTAGAAGCTAAACAGCATAAACACTAACTTTTTTTCTGTCTCTTCCTAATCTTTCAAATTTTACTCTTCCTTCAATTATCGCGAATATAGTATGGTCTCTTCCAATTCCAACACCTAAACCTGGATGAATATGTGTTCCTCTTTGTCTTATAATTATATTGCCTGCTACAACTGGCTGTCCATCAGATTTTTTTGTTCCCAAACGTTTAGATTCAGAATCTCTACCATTTCTTGTAGATCCAACACCTTTTTTATGTGCAAAAAACTGCATACTAAGTTTAATCATAAAATACCCTCCGAAGTAATAATTTTAATATTTTTTGGATAACTCTCTTCAAGTATAGAAAGATGAAGTTTTAAAGAATCTAGCATAAAAGAAATTTCTTTAGAAACTTGACCTGGTTTTATATCAAGAGTTATTCTATTATCTAATACATTTACAATGGCTGTTTTACAACCAATAACTTCTGTTATTCCATTTGTAACCAGCTGTATAGCAGAAGTGACACTGGAACAAACAATGTCTTTTCCACTATTAGCAAATAAAGCATGGCCTACTAAATCGAATCCACATATTTTATTTTCTAATAAATAAAATTTTATCTTTATCATAAAACTATATGCTAATAGAAACTATTTCTACCTTAGTATATAGTTGTCTATGTCCAAGTTTTCTTTTACTATCTTTTTTTGGTTTATAAGTAAAAACAGTTATTTTTTTCGCTTTTCCATTTTTTATAAGTTTTCCTTTAACTGTAGCAGAAGATAAATATGGTGAACCTACTGAAATAGATCCATCTTTACCAATGGCAACAACTTTATCAAATAGAACTTCTGATTCTTCTTCTAAAGGAAGTCTTTCAATATATATGAAATCTCCTTCTTTTACATTATATTGTTTTCCACCAGTTTCAATTATCGCGTACATAAAAACTACCTATATCTTTCATAAAACTCGCTACAGTAGGTAGCTATTATGCTTTAAAACCTATTATATGCGGTATTTAGCATTTTATCATATAATCTGTTCATTGTCAAATTTTAAACTATTTATTATATTCTAAAATTTTATTTTTTAAAATATTTATATCATCTAGCCTTTCTAATTTTCCACACTCTCCCCTAAATAATGCTGAATTTTTCATACCTTTTATATACCAAGAAGAATGCTTTCTCGCCTGTTTTATTCCAATATTTTCTCCCTTAAATTTACACAAGAGTTTTATATGTTCCACCATAACCGACAACCTTTCCTCAACTGTTGGTAATGTCTTTATCTCACCTGTTTCCATATATTCTTTTACCTGTAAAAAAATCCAAGGATTTCCATAGCTTCCTCTACCTATCATAACAAGGTCACACCCTGTTTCTTTATACATTTTAACAACATCTTCTGGACTAGTTACATCACCACTCCCTATAACTGGTATAGAAATAGCTTGTTTAATACTCTTAATTATTTCCCAATCTACAGGAGGTTTGTACATCTGCTTTCTTGTTCTACCATGAATACAGATTGCTGATGCCCCATTTGCTTCTAACATTTTAGAAAATTCTACAGCATTAACATTTTCGTCATCCCAACCTTTTCTAATCTTAACAGTAACAGGTATATCAACGGATGATACAACAGATTTAACTATTTCACCAGCTAATTCTGGAGTTTTCATTAAACTACTTCCTGCTCCATTTCCAGCAACTTTTGGAACTGGACACCCCATATTTATATCTATAATATTAGGGGAAAATTCCATACATTTTTTTGCAGCCTCTGCCATATATTCTGGATTATCACCAAATATTTGAACACCCATCGGTCTTTCAAAATCATCAATTGATAATAATTCTCGTGTCTTTCTATCATTATAATGCATCCCTTTTGAACTTACCATCTCACTAACCATATAAGGAACTCCATATTTTTTGCATATATATCTATAAGCTTTGTCTGATACAGATGCCATCGGTGCTAATATCGCTGTTTGTTCTATCTCTACATTTCCTATTTTAACCTTTTTCAACCTAAACCATCCCTCATAATATTTAATATAAATTTTATTCAATTGTAATAAATTTCTCTATATGATAAAATTATTTATCATACTTATTTTTAATCTTAATAATTTGAACGGAGTTTAACATGTCAAAAATATTAGCTATCGACGGTAATAGTATTATAAATCGATCGTTTTATGGAATAAAATCTTTATCAACTAAATCGGGACAACCCACAAATGCTATTTATGGATTCTTAACTAAACTGATAAATTTAAAAAATCAACATAAACCTTCTTCTATAATTGTAGCTTTTGACCTTCCAACTAAAACCTTTAGACATGATCTTTTTTCAGACTATAAAGGAACAAGAAAAGGGACCCCTGATGAACTTAAATCTCAATTTCCTATAATAAAAGAAATTTTAAAATATCTTGGTATCTATATTATAGAAAAAGAAGGATTTGAAGCAGACGATATATTAGGAACTATTGCTTCTTTCTCTCAACTAAATAAAATACCCTGTATAATTTCTTCTGGAGATAGAGACAGTTTACAATTAGTTACCCCTTATGTCAATGTTTTATTAGCCACAAATAAAGAAAATATTATTTTTGACATAGATAAAATAAACGAAACCTATTCTATATCTCCTACACAATTAATAGAAGTTAAAGCTCTTATGGGTGATGCGTCAGATAATATTCCCGGCGTTAAAGGAATAGGGGAAAAAACTGCTCTCTCTTTAATACAATCTTATCAAAATATACAAAACATATATAATATATTAGAAACAGATTCTGAAAATACTATAAAACCTAGAGTTAAAAAGCTTTTAATAGAAGAGAAAGAAACTGCATTTCTAAGCAAAGAGTTAGGAACAATTATATGTGATGTTCCCTTAGAACTGGATATAGATAAAATTGAAATAAAGCAAATGGATGATGAAAAAATATATTCTATTTTAACAAAATTAGAGATGCCTTCTATTATTTCTTCTCTAAACCTCTCCTCTTACTCTTCTGTAAATTTAAAAGAGCCTAAAATAATTATAGATCCTTCTGTATCTGATATAATAAAACTCATAGATAATCAAGATGATAAATATTTAGATTTTATAATATCTTTTGATATATCTCAAGAATTTATAAAT
>CAMTHN010000036.1 GCA_947072265.1 uncultured Clostridia bacterium
ATATTAAATTAGTGCTCCATAAATTGACAAAAAAAAGTTATGAATGTAAAATAATTTTTATTATAAATATAATATGAAAGAGTGTATTTAAATTGTTAAAATTATTTAAAAAAAGCAATATAGAATGGCTTATAATTGGTCTAGGAAATCCAGGAGCGTCTTATGAAAATACAAGACATAATGCGGGATTTAAAAGTATAGATTATCTTGCGAAAAGGCTGGATATAAATATTAATAGGTTAAGGTTTAAAGGGATTATGGGAGAGGGTTGTTGTGAATCAAAAAAAGTTGTTCTTTTAAAACCACAAACTTTTATGAATAATAGCGGAGAATCAATTATACAAGTGTTAAAATATTACAAACTTTCTACTGAACAGATGATAATATTATATGATGATATAACATTAGAGCCTGGAAATATAAAGATAAAAGGAAGAGGAAGTGCTGGGGGGCATAATGGAATATCTGATATTATAAACTATATAGATACTGATATTTTTCCAAGAATAAAAATAGGTGTTGGAAAAAAACCGTATAAAGATATGGATCTAGCAGATTGGGTCTTGTCTAGATTTAAGTTGTGTGAGAATAAATTAATGGAAAAAAGTTATATAAAAAGTGTAGATATGGTTTTTTCCATAGTTGAAAATGGTATTGATAAAGCTATGAATATTCATAATTGATATATTTTTAATTCTATTAATGGAGGATAAATAATGAATATTTTTAAATACGATATAGGTCAACAAACTCATTTTTCTGAAATTTTTAAAAATATAAATCAAAACAAGCTTCCTTCTTTGGTTGTAGGGGCAAACCTTATTCATAAAGCTCATATTATATTTAATACTCTTTATTTAAATAGCGATAAAAATATATTGGTTGTTACATCTAGTGAAGGAGAATCTTCAAGACTTGTATATGATATAAATTCTATGTTTGGAGATGAAAAAGCGTTCTTATTTCCTTCTAGAGAGATTGTATATCGAGATATTGGGGCTATTTCTTTAGAATATGATCATATAAGACTTAAAAGTTTGTGGGAGATTTGTCTGGGAAAGGGCAAAGTTTTTGTAGCATCAATAGATAGTGTGGTACAAAAGGTTATATCGCTAGATAGAATAAAAAATTGTAGTTTTGAGATATCAATTAAAAAGAATAAATATACTATGGAAGATATTATAAAAAAATTGGTGAAAATAGGATATATAAATAGAGCACAGGTCGATGGTATAGGTCAGTTTAGTAAAAGAGGAGGTATATTAGATATATATTCTCCTTGTGATAAAAATCCAGTCAGAATAGAATTTTGGGGAGATGAAATAGATAGTATCGCTTATTTTGATCTAGACAGTCAGAGGAGAGAGGGTGTTATAGACTTCATAACCATTGTTCCTGCTAGAGAAAGTTTTGTATATGATAAAATTAAACTTATAAAAAAATTGGATAATTTTTTGTTCTCAATAAATAAATCTAATAATTATTTAGCAATAGAAAAATTTGTAAATCAAGATATAGAACTAATAAATCAAGATATAAGTTTAAATCATATTGATAAATATATTCCTTTTATTGATGGATTCGGAAGTATATTTGATTATTTTAATGAAGACTTAGTATTTATATTGGAATATGGAAAGATAAAAGAACGGTTTAAAAGCATAAATGCACAATATATAGAGGACTTAAAAATTCTTACAGATGAAAATCAAATATGTAGAGGATTTGAAGGGTATATACAAACTTTTGATATGTTAGATGAATCTTTAAAAAAATCTAATAGTATATATCTAGATAATTTTTTAAAAAGCTATAATAATATTAAATTTAAAGGAATTATAAATCTTAATTGTTTGGAGACATCTAGTTGGAGTGGTGACATTAAGGTGTTGTATGAGCAACTAAAAGATTTTAAATTACAAGGATATACTGTAGTTGTTTTAGCTATAACAAAAAAGGCAGCAAAAAATTTAGTTTTAGATTTAGAAGATATGGGTATTAAATCTAGTTATTATTTAAAAGACAAGGAAATAATTTCTGGTGAAATATATATAAAAGAGGGATATTTGTCATCTGGGTTTGAATATCCTGATTGTAAATTTTCGGTTATAACAAGTAAAAAAGAAGGAAAATTAATTTCTTCTAAAAAGTCTAAAAAAACTAAAGGAGAAGAGATAAAAAGTTTATCCGATTTACAACAGGGTGATATAGTTGTCCATGTTTCTCATGGGATTGGAATATTCGATGGAGTTAATAAAATAAAATTAGATGGGATTATAAAGGATTATATAAAATTAAAATATGCGGGGGCAGATACCTTATATCTTCCTGTAACACAGCTAGATCTAGTTTCTAAATATATAGGACCAAAGGATGAAACCCGGATAAAATTAAATAGGTTGAATAGCGGAGAATGGAATAAGACAAGATCAAGAGTTAAACAAGCCGTAGATGATATGGCCAAAGAGCTTATAAAAATATATTCTGATAGGATAAAAATAAAAGGGTTTGCTTTTTCAGAAGATTGTGAAATGCAGAGAGATTTTGAATCTCATTTTGAATATGAAGAAACAGATGACCAGCTAAGGTGCATAGAAGAGATAAAAAAAGACATGGAAAGTATAAATCCTATGGATAGGGTTTTATGTGGAGATGTGGGTTTTGGAAAGACAGAAGTTTCTATTAGAGGGGCGTTTAAAGCTGTTTTAGATGGAAAACAGTGTGCTCTTTTATGCCCTACAACAATTTTGGCATGGCAACATTATAAAACTATAAAGAAAAGGATAGGAAATTTTCCTATTAAAGTATCACTTTTATCTAGATTTAAAAATAAAAAAGAACAAAAACAAGTTTTAGAGAGTTTAGAATCAGGCGAGATAGATATAGTTATTGGAACTCATAGACTTGTCCAAAAAGATGTTAAATTTAAAGATTTGGGACTGGCGATAATAGATGAAGAACAAAGATTTGGAGTTTTGCATAAAGAAAAGTTTAAAGAATTTTTTATAGGAGTTGACCAATTAAGCCTTTCTGCAACTCCGATTCCTAGGACTTTAAATATGGCGATGTCGGGAATAAGAGATATGTCAATAATAGAGCAGGCTCCAAGAGATAGATTACCTATACAAACCTATGTTATGGAGCATAATATAGGCATAATAATAGATGCTATAAATAAAGAGATGAGGAGAGGGGGACAAGTTTTTTATATTCATAATAGGGTAGAAACTATAGATAGTATTGCAAATAGTTTGATAGAACAAGTTCCTGATTGTCGTATAGGAATTGCTCACGGAAGAATGGGAGAGGATGACCTAGCCAAAGTTTGGAGAGGACTTATTGATAAAGAAATAGATGTATTAGTCTGTACAACTATTATAGAAACAGGTGTTGATATAGCAAATTGTAATACATTAATAATCGAAGATGCAGATAGAATGGGATTGTCACAACTTTATCAACTTAGAGGAAGGGTTGGAAGGTCGAATAGAAGAGCATATGCATATTTCACATTTTCTGAGGGAAAGGAACTATCTGATATAGCTTCTAAAAGGCTTTCTGCTATAAAAGAATTTACACAGTTTGGTTCGGGACATAAAATTGCTTTAAGAGATTTAGAGATACGGGGTGCAGGAAATATGCTAGGTTCAAAACAGCATGGACATATGGAAGATGTTGGGTATGATATGTACTTAAAACTTCTTTCGGATGCTATAAAAGAACAAAAAGGAGAAAAGAAAGATATAGCAACTACAGAATGTTTGATAGATGTTAGAATAGATGCATATATTCCAGATAATTATATTCAAAATTTGGCACAAAGATTGGATATTTATAGAAAGATAGCGGGTATAAAAAGTTTAGAAGATAGTCAAGATATATTAGATGAGATGATAGACAGATTTGGGAATATCCCAAAATGTGTTGAAGGTTTAGTGGATATTGCACTTTTAAGGAATACAGCAGCTAAGTTTGGATTTAAAGAAATAAGTCAACAAGGTGAAAAATTGATATTTTCAACAAATGGCTTAGATATAGATATAGTCGGGGTTTTAACAAAATCACTTAGAGGAAGAGTTTTAGTTAATGCTGGAAAAAATCCCTATATAATAATTAAGATTATTAAAGGAGGAAAATCAGCAGATGTTATTAGAGAGGTTGTTGGTATACTTTTAAACATAGAATAATAAAAAAACTATTTTATATACAATTGTTGACAAATTATTTTCTTATTTAAATATATAATGATGTTATAAAATATAATATTTTAAAGCAATATGTATAAAGTTTAGATAAAAAGATAGATTTTTATTAATTTAACAATAAGCTTTATGTATAAATTATTTATATACATTATAGAGATAAATTTAGTATATATTATATGTTTTAAAATATAATATTTTAATGGAATATATTTATAAAAGGAGATTGAATTTATTATGGTTAAATCTTGTTCTTTCACTGGTCATAGACCATCTAAATTAAGCTTTGGATATGATGAAGAAAATATTAAGTGTTTGAATTTAAAAAAAAATTTGCGAAAAAATATAGTTTCATTAATATTAGATGGTTTTAATGTTTTTTATACGGGAATGGCATTGGGATCGGATCTGTGGTGTGCAGATATAGTTTTAGATTTAAAGAAAATATATCCTGATATTAAACTGATCTGTGTTATACCTTGTGAGAGCCAGGCGGATAGATGGTCGCCATATCATAGAGATAAATATTTTAGCATAATTCAAAAGAGTGATGAAGTAGTGTATATTAGTAATAGCTATACTAAATCTTGTATGGCAAAGAGAAATATCTATTTGGTGGATAAAGCTATGACTGTTTTAGGAGTGTATAATGGACATAAAGGCGGGACAAAATTCACATTAGATTATGCAAATAAAAAGCAAAAAGAAATAATATTAATATCAGAAATATAAATATTATTATTTTAATATATCTTTTATTTTAATATCGGAATAGTAATGGTTTAAAATTTCTGTATAGGACAATCCTTTTTTTGCCATCTGATTTGCACCATATTGGCTCATACCAACTCCATGACCAAATCCTTTTGTCTCAAATTCAAAAGAATTATTTTTATATACGATAGCAAAAGATGATGATTTTAAAGAAAATATTGATCTTATCTTTGATCCGTTTAAAGTTTGGTCGCCAACTTTAATATCTATTGTATACCCTGAAGGTGAAATGTTTTGATTAGAAAACCATAAATTTTTATCTTCAGAAAGTTGTATATCAGGAAATTGTTTTTTTAAAATAGAATCAACTTCTTCTACAGAAAAAGATTTTGATGATTTGTTTAACGAAACCTCTAAATCGAGAGGGCTAGATACTGGTATTAAATAGGGAACATCCTTTCCCCAGATATTTTTGGCGGATTCTGTTATACCAGAAGAGTTTGAATGATAAGCTGCAATGATTGGCTTATCTTGATATGTTATTACCTTCCCGAGGGTTTCATCGACTGCTTTTAAAATTTTTTTATTATACTCTTTAAAGTTTTCTTTATATAAAATTTTAGCCTCATCTTCTGAAACAAAGGATTGATGGGACGATGGATTTGTAGAAATAATCGCACCTTTTAGTTTAGGGGATGGAGATTTTAAATAGGTGTCTATACTAGAGATTAGGTATGTATAAGCGGCAACAGATTGGGCTTTTATAGCTTCTTCTTCAAAGTTCGCAGGGATTTCTCCGCGAATAACACCGGCTATATAGTCTTTTATTTTTATGTCAAAAACTGTATCTGTTTTATAATCTAAAACTTTTATTTTTTCAAATTTTTTAACTGATATTTTATCTTTTGGTGATGAAATTTGGTCTATTTGATTTATTTCTTTTTTATTAGATTCTTTTTTTAATGAAAATATTGGTAATATAATAATTATAGAAATAAATATCATTATTATTAAAATATTCTTTTTCAATTTTAAATCATCCTTCTATACAT
>CAMTHN010000037.1 GCA_947072265.1 uncultured Clostridia bacterium
ATAGCTCGGAGTTGTATACAGACATTGTTGAATCTTTTGATTTTTTTGATTTTAATTTTTCTAAAATAATATCTTCGGAAATTTTATATATTTTTAACGATTTTTTTAATAAAATCCCATCACTTATTATAATTTTAGGAATGTATTCCTTTTTCACATCTAATTTTAATTGGCTAGGATTTACAGCCTGTTTTTTTATATCTTGAAATACACTTATCTTTCCGTTAGTTTCAACAATAGCATAATCAACATCTTGAATGTCAAATATACTATTTCCTCTAAGTGCTTCCATAAGATCGTCTATAGATAATCGTAAATCCCGCATTCTTTTTTGTATTATTTGGCCATCTTTTATTATAACGACAGGAGATCCAGATATAAAGCTTCTAAAGGGTTTATATCTAAGAGATAATTTTGATAAAATAAGTTCAAATCCAACCAATGTTAAAATAGGAACCGCAGAAAAAATAAGAGATATATCTGGCTCATCTATAGACATTGTGGCTATATTTGATATTAATATTGTTATTGCTAGCTCTGATGGTTGTAAATCTCCTAGCTGTCTTTTTCCCATAATTCTAATACTAAATATGATTAATGCATATAAAAGTATTGTCCTAAAGAAAATTATTAACATATTAAATCCTCTTTTAATTTTTATTTTATAATTATTATCTGTTATTTGAATTATATTAAACATAGTTGGTAATAATTGTTATATAAATTTACATTAAAAGTGAAGGAGGATTTTATGCTAAAATATATAAAATCCAAAATGTCTGCTATTAAAAATTCAAATATTGAAGATATTCAACAAGAAGAAGTTTTTGAAACTCCTGTAAATCTTAGAAGTTCTTTAAAAGACAATATGGTTTTACTTAGAGAAAAATTTGATAATTCTGGAGATTTTTTATCTAGAGAACTAAAAATTTATAATAATACTATAAATATAATTGGTATTGAAGGTATGATAAATTTTACCATGCTGTCAGATCTTTTAATGGGTCCGCTTATGTCAGCAGATTTTTCTGAAAAAACAACTCCAGAAGATATATATAGTTATTTAGAAACAAAAATGATAACTTCTATGGATTTGACAGATGTATATACTACAGATGATATATTTACATTTAGTATGTCTGGATTTATTATTATACTTATTGATGGGATAGCAAAAGGGGTTTGTTTAGGAGCCCAAGGATTTAATTTTCGGTCGATATCCGAGCCTTCTAGCGAGGTTAATATTAGAGGATCAAGAGAAGGTTTTACAGAACCTTTGAGGATAAATATGACTATGGTTCGTAGACGCATAAAATCTCCCAAGTTAAAATTTGAATTGTTTAACGTTGGTTCTAAGAGTAAAACTAGTGTTTGTATGATGTATATGACAGATACAGTTTCTAAAAAAATGGTTAGAGAGATTAGACATAAGATAAGGCATATAGATATTGACGTTGTTCTTGAAAGTGGATATATACAACCTTTTTTAGAAGGAAAACCATTTTCTATATTTTCGGAAGTTGGAACTACAGAAAGACCAGATACAGTATGTGCGAAGATAAATGAAGGTAGAGTTGCTATATTAGTTGATGGAACACCTTTTGCTTTAATTGTTCCATATCTATTTTCAGAAAATTTTCAGAGCTTTGATGACTATTGTCATAGACCGTATTATACAAGTTTTATGCGTATTATAAAATATATATCATTTGCATTTACAATATTATTACCTGGTTTATATGTTGCTATAGGAAGCTTTCATCCAGAATTATTTCCACATTCTATTTTGTTTAATATTGCAACATCGCAAGAAGCAACTCCATTTCCTTTAGTTATAGAGGCATTACTCATTCATTTTATATATGAAGTTATGCGAGAGGCGGGTTTAAGGCTTCCTAGACCAGTTGGTCATGCCGTAAGTATTGTTGGTGCATTGGTTATAGGAGACGCAGCAGTTACAGCGGGGCTAATTGGAGCACCAATGGTTATGGTTGTGGCGGTTACTGCAATTAGTTCTTTTGTTGTTCCTTCTATATATGAGCCTGTATCGATATTGAGGTTTGGATTTATAATTGTAGGAGGCACATTTGGACTGTATGGAATAGGTATAGCTGTTGCAGCACTTCTTATAAATATATGTTCTTTAAGTGAATATGGTGTTATATATACTGCACCGATATCTCCATTTAGTTTTAAGGCTATGAAGGATGTATTTGTTAGATTTAGTTGGAAAAAAATGAATAAAAATGTTAATATAAAAAATTTAACAGGGGTTGATATGCAGAATAGCGGAGGTGAAAACTCTTAATGTTTGCAAAAATAAGTGGAGCACAGCTTTTTACAATGCTATATATATCTAGAGTTTTTTCTTCTTTAACATATAATATTCATACAGGCTCTAAACTGGATGGTTTGTCCATCCTTATTGGATCTTTAATATCTCTTTTTGTTCAAATTTTAATTGTAATACCTATATTTAAATTATATCATCGTATAAAAGATGGAAATATAATAACAGCAGGGTATAATTGTTTTGGTAAAAACGGTATTGTTATAGCTTGGATATATGCTATTTATGCTGTATTAGTGGGGATAAACACTATTGTTCAGGCTATGTTTTTTTTAGATAATGCCGTGTATACAAATGCAAATTCATCAATTTTAGTTTTAATGTTTATAGGATTAGTTTTATATGGCGCCATATCTGGTGTTGAGTCTATATCACGTGTGTCTGCTATATTTGGTGTGTTTTTTGTTGTTGCCTTTTTATTTATATTTACTGGGTTGATATCTAATATAGATATTTATAATCTCTCTCCAATATTTGATTCTCCTATAAAGCAGATAGGTGTATCTATCTTTGATAATTTAGGAAGAAATACAGAATTGGTTGCGTTTATACTGTTATATCCATATACAAAAGGGGATAAAAAGAAAACGTTTATGTCATATTTAATATTATCTACTATTACAATACAAATAATAGTATTTTTAATAACAACAGTTTTGGCAAACTATTCGGGAAGTTTGGTATTTCCTTTTTACACATTAACAACTATTTCATATACATCTATTTTTCAAAGACTTGACTCTTTGCATATGGCTTTGTGGATTGTTTTAGCTTTTATAAAAGCTACTATGTATATATTTATTGCTTATAGTTGTATATCAATCTCTTTACCGAATATTAAGAAAGGTTATATATTTTCTGTTATTTTTATTGCTATAAGCATAAGTGTTTATTGGATCCAATCTAGTTTAGATGCGATAAGATATTTACAAGGGTTTATTAATTCTGGTTTTATTGTATTAATTCTTGTTTTTATTCTTCCGCTTATAGTTTATATAGTTTATATATTTAAAAAGGAGAATAGTGTTGATAAAAAAAATATTGTTAATACTGGGTACTCTATTGATGCTATCTAGTCTTACAGGGTGTTTAAAAACAATAAATCTAAGCGATAGAGCGATTGTACAGGCTATTGGAATAGATTATGATCAAGATAAATATAAACTTAGTATACAGATATTTTCTCCACAGGGATCTGGTGGACAAACAGCAATCGATACTAGCAAACAAAACTCTAAAGTTATTACAACTGAAGGAAAAACCATAGGAGAAGCAATGTCTAAGGCAGATTTAAAACAAGGAAAGAAGATATTTTATGGACATAATAGACTGATTATATTAGGGGAAAGTAGTGCTGAAAAAGGTTTAGAAAATATCATAAGTTTTTTTAATACCGATGCACAATCTAAATCTGATGTTGGGATGCTTGTTGTTAAGGGAGATGCAAATGAAATATTAAATGCAAAGATTACACAAGGAATACTCCCAGCTGAAACGATAGAAAAAATAGTTAGAAATGCGGAGGATACAGGACAATCTTTTCAGGTTAGATTTTATGATGTGGCAAAAAATTATAAAAGTACAACAAATTCAGTTAGTATACCTGTAATTAAATTAGAGGATGCTGAAGATAATTCTGGAGAAAAAAAAGAAGAAGACACAAGCTCTGAAAAATCTGAAGGAGATTCAAAAGTTATATCTATGGATGGAATAGCAGTTTTTTTAGATGGACGATTAAAGACTTATATAGATCAAGAAAATACAAGGGCTATACAAATTTTATTGCAAAAATTCAAATCTAGTGTAGTCGTTTCCGAATCTGATAGCATTGGAACATCTTCAGTAGAGATTTTTAAGTCTAAAATAAAGATAAATCCCCGTATTAAAAATGGAGATATGACAGTTGATATAATTGTTAAAACAGATGGAATAGTTAAAGAAATAGTTGTACCTGAAGATAGAGAAGTTCCTGTTTTTGAGTATAAAGATATAGAGGATAGTTTAGAAGAAGTTATAAAAGTTGAAATAGATAATGTTCTATATCTAACTTTGAAAGAAAATAATATAGATATTTTTAATTTTATGGATAGAATAAAACAAAAATATCCTTCATACTGGAAGGATAATAGAGATGATGTTGGAAATATTATTTCAAATCTGGACTATAGTGTTAAGGTTGATGTAAATATAGATAGAACAGGACTTCAGATAAAAGATAAATAAAAGACAAATAGAAAAGGCTCTTTTAAAGAGCCTTTTCTATTTGTCTTTTATAAACTTCTATTATTTTGTCAGATAGAGTTAATATATCAAAATGTTTTGAATAATTTTTTATTGATTTTTTAAAATTTTTTTTTTCTTTAGGGGTCTTGTTTTGATAAAATTTAATAATATCATACATTTCTTTAGATGATGTAAATATAAATCCATTAACATTTTCTATAACTTGTCCTTGGTTCTCCACATCAAATATATGGACAACAGGGAGCCCACAAACCATAGCTTCTATCATGGAGATAGAATGATTTTCTGATAATGAAGCTGTTATATACATATCTGATATTGTGTAATAATATACAATATCTTTATTTGGAATAACTCCAATACATTTAATTATTGATTCCATTTTTAAAGTTTTTATAAGATTTTCGATTAAATCTCTATATGGACCATCTCCTATTATTAATAGTTGAACCTTGTCTTCTACAGAGAATTCTGATCCAAAAAAATTGACTAATGTTTCTATATTTTTTTCTTTTCCTATTCTTCCACAAAAAACAATTGTTGTCATATCATCTTTGGGGTTATATAGAGATTTTAAATTTTGCAATCTATCTTTATCTAGATTACTGTTATCAAAAAGAGCTGTATCAACACAGTTGCTTATAATAGTTACATCTTTTTTTATATCATATTTCTTAAAAAATGTTTTAACTCTTTCAGAAGGACCAATAACTTCTGCGGCTTTGTTGGCTATAAATCGTGCGTATTTTAGAGATGTTTTTGTAACAATTGGTATTAGGGGTTTAGGAGCGATATAATGAATATATTCGTCCCATATTGTGTGTAATGTATATACGAGAGGTTTTTTCAAAATTTTAGAAATCATCGCTCCAGAAAATCCAATGCTAAATTCTGTATGAATATGAATTATATCAGGATTAAATTTTTTTATAGAATTTAACCGTCCATAACTAATAGGGTTTGCTATTCCATAATTATAAAATCTTTTAAAGGTTATACTAGGGCATTTTAAAATTCCGTCTTTAATAAATTGTTTTCGCTTATGAGTTCCAGTTGTTATAATTAGAACGTCATGTCCTCTTTGAATAAGTCCATCTTTAAGATTTTTTACATGAGCAGACACGCCGTTTACATCAGGGGGATATGTGTCGGTGAATATAGCGATTTTCATATTTTTGCTCCTCAAAAAAATTTGCCAATATGGATAATGATATACTATTATAACAATAATTTATAT
>CAMTHN010000038.1 GCA_947072265.1 uncultured Clostridia bacterium
AATAGTGATGAATTAAGTCCTGGTGTTAATATGGTTGTTCGTTGTTATATTGCTCTCTTGTAAAAACTTTAACATCAACAATTATTCCGTATTCTCCATGAGGAACCTTTAAGGATGTATCTCTAACTTCTCTTGCTTTTTCCCCAAAAATTGCTCTTAAAAGTCTCTCTTCTGCCGTAAGTTCGGTTTCCCCTTTCGGCGTAACCTTTCCAACAAGAATATCACCAGCTCTAACCTCTGCTCCAATTCTTATAATTCCTCTTTCATCTAAATCTTTAAGAGCTTCTTCCCCTACATTGGGAATTTCTCTTGTAATTTCTTCCGATCCAAGTTTTGTGTCTCTTGCTTCAACTTCATATTCTTCTATATGAATAGAGGTGAAGACATCATCACGCACAACCTTTTCATTTATAAGAATAGCATCCTCATAGTTATAACCTTCCCATGTCATAAACCCAATAAGAATGTTTTTCCCTAAACTTATCTCCCCATCAGCAGTAGAAGGTCCATCAGCTATAACCTGACCCTTTGTAATTTTTTCACCTTTTACAACAATAGGACGTTGGTTTATACAAGTTCCTTGGTTTGATCTCATAAATTTTATAATCTTATATCGATGAGACACACCACTCTCATCCTTTATTATAACCTCATTAGCAGAGACTCTCGTAACCTCTCCTGTTTGTTTAGAAACAACAGCAGATCCAGAATCTACCGCAGCTTTATACTCCATACCAGTTCCTATAATTGGTGATTCTGGTTTTAAAAGAGGAACAGCCTGCCTCTGCATATTTGCCCCCATAAGCGCTCTATTAGCATCATCATTTTCTAAAAAAGGAATCATCGCTGTCGCCACTGATACAACCATCTTAGGCGAAACATCCATATAATCAACTTTTTCTCTATCTATCTCTAATATCTCATCTCTATACCTTCCCGTAACTCTACTTTTTACAAAAGTATGCTCCTCTGTAAGTTGTTCATTTGCCTGTGCAACTACAAAACTATCTTCAACATCAGCTGTCATATATTCAACTGTGTCTAAAACTTTTCCTGTGGATTTATCGACCTTTCTATAAGGAGCTTCGATAAATCCATATTCATTTATCCTTGAAAATGTAGCTAGATATGATATAAGTCCAATATTTGGCCCCTCTGGAGTTTCGATAGGACACATTCTTCCATAATGAGTATAATGAACATCACGAACCTCAAACCCGGCTCTATCTCGAGAAAGTCCCCCTGGACCAAGTGCAGATAACCTTCTTTTATGAGTCAACTCTGCTAATGGGTTTGGCTGATCCATAAATTGGGATAGAGGCGATGATCCGAAAAATTCTCTTATGGAGGCAACAACAGGTCGGATATTTATCAACGCCTGTGGTGTTACAGATTCCATATCCTGTGCTTGTATCGTCATTCTTTCTTTTATAACTCTTTCCATTCTAGAAAATCCTATTCTAAATTGATTCTGTAATAGCTCTCCAACAGAACGAATTCTTCTGTTTCCCAGATGGTCTATATCATCTATCAAACCAATTCCATAATCAATATTATTCATATAATTAATCGTTGCAAATATATCATCTTTAATTATATGCTTTGGAATAAGCCTGTTTATATTTCCTTTAATCTTCTCTATCTGTTCATCTTTATCTTTTGAAGAGGTTAAAATTTCTTGTAAAACGGAAAATCTAACCTTTTCATTTATACCTATTTCTTTTGCATCCACATCTATAAAATCAGATAATTCTACCATTCCGTTAGAAATAACTTTAACTTCTTTTCCATCTTCCAATGCTAGATATGCAAAACTGACACCAGATTTTTGTATCTCATATGCTTTATCTCTAGATAAAGTTTCTCCCTCTTCGGCTAATATTTCCCCTGTTAACTCGTTTATTATTGCTCTTGCAACAGTTTGTCCAACTAGTCGATTTCCTATTGCTAGTTTTTTATTATATTTATATCGCCCAACTCTAGAAAGGTCATATCTTCTATCATTAAAAAGAAGGGAAACGATATGCTTAACAGCACTGTCAATTGTAGGTGGCTCTCCTGGGCGAAGTTTCCTATAAACTTCTATTAATGCTTCTTCTCCATTTTCTGTACTGTCTTTCTTTGTTTCAATAGTTGAAACAAGCTTTTCATCTCTACCAAACAGCTCATAAATTTCTTCTGCTGTTCCTCTATAGTTTGTAAAAAAATCTTCTGTACTTTCTAGTTCATCAATACTTTCGATATCATCACGAACTTTAAGCAAAGCTCTTATTAATACAGAGATAGGAATTTTTCTGTTTTTATCTATACGAACATAAAATATATCATTAGAGTCGGTCTCATATTCTAGCCAAGCCCCACGATTTGGAATAACAGTAGCAGAATAAAGCTTCTTTCCTGTTTTATCATAACTATCACTATAATAAACACCAGGAGAACGAACGAGCTGGGAAACAATAACCCTTTCAGCACCATTTATAACAAAGGTTCCGCCTTCTGTCATGAGAGGAAAGTCGCCCATAAAAATTTCTTGTTCTTTAATCTCACCTGTTTCTTTATTTAAAAGCCTTGCTTTAACACGAAGAGGAGCCGAGTATGTAACGTCTCTTTCTTTACATTCTTCAACGCTATATTTTGGAGTATCATCTAGAGCATAATCAACAAAATCCAACAATAAGTTTCCCGTATAGTCTGTTATATCAGAAACGTCGTTAAACGCTTCTTTTAACCCCTCCTTAAGAAACCACTTATAAGAATTTTTTTGGACTTCTATAAGATTTGGGATTTCTAAAACTTCATTTATTTTAGAAAAACTCATTCTAACATTTTTACCAAGTTGAACTGGCTTAGCATTGATCATTAGTTCAATCCTCCATTCAAATATTTAACCAAAATAAAAAACTCAAAAGCATAAAAATGACATAATACATAAAATACAAATAACATTGCACTTCATAAACATTTATGATATAATTTTGTGTAGTATATAATACGTTTAATTATATCAACATATTATATCATTATATTATATCAATTTTTTTTTGTCAACAATATTGTTTTAATAATACGCCACTTTTTTGTTTTCCAGCCTTTCTTTGTTTTTTTAAAATTGACTGTAACTATTTTAAAACTATAAACATAAAATGACTATGAGTTTATCTATAAAACTCGTAGTCAAGTTTTGGAAAGTGGTGTGATTTTTACTATAAAACATACCCTTAGGGGAGCTTTACATTATTTTTATTATAAATAATAAAAACCTTGATTACTTTATATAAAATCCCTCTCATATAACAATGAAGAGGGATTTTATAATTTACAGTATATATATTTACTTTAAAAAGGAGAAATAATGTTTGAAATTATAAAGAATCAAAACAAGGTAAGACTAGGAACTTTAAAGACAACAAATGGAACTGTCAAAACTCCAATGTTCATGAATGTAGCAACTTCTGCTGCCATAAAAGGCGGGGTCTCTGCTATAGATTTGATGAATATAGACTGTCAAGTCCAACTCTGTAACACATATCACCTACATCTACGGCCATCTGATAAAGTTATAAAAACTCTTGGTGGCCTTCACACTTTTACAAGTTTTAAAGGTCCGATATTAACTGATAGTGGCGGATTTCAAGTGTTTTCTCTATCTAAACTTAGAGAAATATCTGAAAAAGGCGTCCAATTTAGATCACATATAGATGGGAAAGCCATCTTCATGGGTCCAGAAGAAAGTATGGAGATACAATCAAACCTTGCCTCTGATATTGCTATGGCTTTTGATGAATGTATAGAAAATCCTGCTGAATATGAATATACCCAAAAATCATGTGATCGGACAACCCGATGGCTTTATAGATGCAAAGATTCTTTAGAAAAATTAAACGCTAAATCTGATACTATAAATAAAAATCAAATGCTTTTTGGAATAAACCAAGGATCAACATATCAGGATCTTAGAATAAAACATATGGAAGATATCTCAAAATTAGATCTAGACGGATATGCAATAGGCGGACTTGCAGTTGGCGAAACAGCAGAAGAAATGTATAAAGTTTTAGACTATGTAGTTGACTACATGCCAAAAAACAAACCTAGATATCTCATGGGCGTGGGAACTCCTGAAAATATTTTACAATCTGTATATAGAGGTGTTGATATGTTTGATTGTGTTATGCCAAGCAGAAATGGGAGACACGGACATCTAAATACATGGAATGGGGTTATAAATATAACCAACGCAAAATATATCTCTGATAATTCTCCTATAGATATAGAATGCGATTGTATAGTATGCGCCAACCACTCTAAAGCTTATATTCGCCATCTATTTAAAGCAAAAGAAACCTTAGGAATGAGATTAGCTGTAATGCATAATCTATATTTTTATAATAATTTTATGAAAAAAATTAGAGAGTCTATTAAACAAGATAGTTTTGATATTTTTTTCAATACATATACTAATCGATTGGATAAGCGAATATAACTGTTTATATACAAAAAAATATATAGGATGTTTTTTATGATACAAATTTTATTTATAGCTATAAGCCTTTCAATGGATGCTGCTGCTGTATCTTGCGTAAACGGAATGTCTTTAAAAAGAATTAGAATTAAAAACATATTAATAATACCTATTCTTTTTGCTCTATTCCAAGGCATAATGCCTATCATAGGATATTTTTCCGGACTTATGTTTCAATCAGTTATAAAAGATATCGATCATTTTATAATATTTATAATACTATCTTTTATAGGTGTAAATATGATAATCCAATCTATTAAATCTAAGGATAATTTAGATAACAATAGATCAATAATCTCTTTTAAGACTATATTTGCACAGAGTATCGCCACAAGTATAGATGCATTAGCCGTTGGCGTTGCTTTTGTCTCCATGGGTGTAAACATCTGGTTTGCATCTATATTAACAGCAATAATAACATACATTGTGTGTATATTTTCTCTAATTATAGGACATTCTGTAGGGAATATATATAAAAACAAGGCAGAAATCATAGGCGGAATTATCTTAATAATAATAGGTACAAAAATTCTTATAGAACATCTATTCTTAATATAAAAAAGAGATAGTTTTAAAACTATCTCTTTTTTTATATTAACTTGGAACATCAATATATCTATAACCTTGTTTAACTAAGTCTTCTTGATACAATCTATTATAAATAAAAGAAAATACCAAATTTGATACCCCAATTGTGACAAGATTTAATATAAGCATAACTAATAGATATTTTATATCTCCTCTAAAAAGAGGAACCCAAAATCCAAAGAAAAATGTCGTCCAACTAAAACCATCTTTAACATCTTTAACCTGTCCAATGCTATTTTTCATAATTTTTTTCATATAAACCCCCTAAATAATTTATTACTAGTATATCAATAATATTTTATATAAACAAGATATATTTAAGTTACATTAGTTAATTAATAATAGCAATTTAATTACATATTTTTATTATAAATGTAAACACTATATACAAATTTTATATATAGTTAGGAGGTTTATAATAGTGATTTTTAATTTTTTAACACCTATATTAATGTTATTATTAGGATTTTATTTTAAAATTAATAATTGTAAAAAAATATGTGATAAGGGCTTTTATATAAATCGCTCAAAAAAATCTATAGAAGCTTGGAACTTTACCCAGAAAGTTGTTCCAAATACTTTGATTAAATTTTCTTTATTATTACTTATTTTTATATCTTTATTAATATTTTTATCTAAATAGGAATATATTTTATTAATATTATGAAAAATAT
>CAMTHN010000039.1 GCA_947072265.1 uncultured Clostridia bacterium
AATTCCTATAAAGAAAAATTTATAATGAAAAAATATCATAGTATAAAATAAGTAAAAGATAAAGATCTAGATGTAATAATCTAGATCTTTATCTTTTACTTATTTTATACTAAAATTCATCTATCCCTAACTCTTTCAAATAAACGTTTAGTTCTTTCTTCATATCAAGTATTTCTGTGTCAATGTATTTAATTTGATTTTGAACAAAATTAATATTGATAGGTTCTTCTTCTTCTTCAAAAGTATCAACATATCGCGGAATATTTAAGTTGTAGTCGTTATCTGCGATTTCTTCTATGGTTGACAAATGACTATACTTGTATTCACAGCTACGCGCAGTATAACAAGATATAATTTTATCAACATCACCCTCACGGAGTACATTTTGATTTTTACATTTCTTATAGCTATGAGATGAATCTATAAATAGTATATTATCAGGGTTTTCACGGCATTTTTAAAAACAAAAATCACTATCGGGATGGACGTACCAAAAAATACGTTAGATGACAACCCAATTACAGCATCTAAATAGTTCTTTTATTTGATTAAATATTTACGAATAACACCTTCGGAAGCGCCACGAAATAATACTTCATGAGGCAATACCACCGTGATTGTACCATTATCGTTCAGATTATAGATCATGTGTTGAATAAAGGCATAATCTACTTTGGATTTTGGTGCCAATTTGCCATAAGCAGAAAAACGTTCATCATCGAGAAATTTAGGATTGGCACTCCAATTTGAAGAATAAGGAGGATTTACAACGATAGAATCAAACATCATATCTTTAAAATGAGTATGATCTAAAGTATCATCATTATGAATATCAAATTCTTTGTATGACACATCATGAATAAGCATATTCATTCGTGCCAGATTATAAGTAGTAGATGTAAATTATTGACCATGAAAATTACGTACATTAGACTCACGTGCAACTCGCAGTAGCTGACCATTATGATTTTTTAATTTATGATGATCTAGAATATGATCTGATACCAAATTTATACGCTTATCACTCAAGCTTTTACAAGAGTATCGTCGTCAGAATCAAATTGTCCGTTGACTGTTTTTATATATTCAACCGAAAACCCAATTACATTACCATCATTAATAGCATTTTTTATAAGATAAGTATGCAAAAATTTATCGAATAAGTCAGCAGTGGTTCTATCGTCCTAACTTTTATTTTCGATAAACCTTGGCTGTCCCTTTAAATCCAAAATATTGTGAATTTTGGAAATGGTTAGCAATATCTCTATGTATATGACCAAACTGCGAATGACAACATTAATCTATTACGAATACAACTTTTTCAGTTTTGTATTTTTCCATATCCGCCATATAGCGTAGCGAATTTGTAGCATTTGAAAGTTTTTGAATTGTTGTTACAATAAGCGTTCTATTTATATCTTTGATTTGGCGAATCAAAACATCAGTTCGGTTTGTAGTATCCACTGAACCAGATTCAAATTTATTAAATTCCTGTATAGTCTAGGTGTCTAAATCTTTTCTATCAAGGAGAAAAAATACTTTCTTAACAGATGGTTCAGCTGCGATAATTTAACTTGCTTTAAATGAAGTTAAAGTTTTACCGCTTCCAGTGGTGTTCCAAATATATCCATTGTTTTTTGTTTCAAGTGCTCTTTAAAACATCGCTTGGACAGCATGTACCTGATATGGTCGCATAACCATAAGAGATTTTTCAGAATCATTAATCACCATATATCGCGAAATCATTTTTGTAATATATCAACATTCCAAAAATGTCATATAAAATTCAGCCAGTATTGTTATACAATTATTTTTATCATCATTACAGAAAAAAGCATAAGCATAGTTAATCTCTGTATCTGCGTTTGTAAAGTATTTTGTGTCAACGCCATTACTGATGATAAAAATTTATATAGACCAGAATATGAATGCTTTCGATAACGTTGAATTTGATTGAAAGCTTCTTTCATATCTAAGCCAAGTCTCTTTAATTAAATCTGTACCAAAGGTAGTCCATTAATAAGAATCGTTACATCATAACGGTTTAGGTATTTTCCCATCATTGTAGTTTGATTGGTTACTTGAAATTTGTTTTGACACTACTGACGCGCGTATTCATAAATTCTATATACACACTTGTCCCATCATCTCTCTCTAAGATAAATTTATCTCGCAAAATTTTAGAGCTTTGGAACACTGATTTTCCTTCTATATGGGTTAAAATTCTATCTAACTCTTTATCTGTAAAAGGTACTTCGCTCAATTTTTGATGATTGTGATTAAAAAGCTGGGTACGAAAATTTAAATTAAATGTTTCTTCATTATTTATAGTAACACGCTCATAATTAGTAGAAGATAACTAATTTATAAGTTGGCGCTCAAGCTCTGCTTCACTTTGATATGACATTTGAATTATCCTCCCAAAACTATTTGAAGTTTTAATAGTTTATTCTACATAAGATAAGCAATAACAAAAAGAACTAAACTAATAAGTAATCAAATACAATTATACATTTTATCTATTTATCTTTATATCTTTTTTTAAATTATCTTTTATATGTTTATTAAGACTAGTTAGCTATCTCTTTAATATAATACATACCAAAAATTATATAATTCTAGTATTTAAACACCTTAGATAATTATGAATAAAAATAAAATAATCTGATAAATATACTAAAATATACTTATCAGATTATTTTATTTGGCGGAGAAGGAGGGATTTGAACCCTCGCGACGGTCACCCGCCCTACACCCTTAGCAGGGGCGCCTCTTCAGCCACTTGAGTACTTCTCCATAGCCAAAAATATAATATAAATTACTCCAAAATGCAAATTTATATTTATATGGCAGAGAGGGTGGGATTCGAACCCACGGTCGCTCGCACGATCACCGGTTTTCAAGACCGGCTCCTTAAACCACTCGGACACCTCTCCATATGCTCAATAACAATACAAATTATATCATACTATTATTAAGCTGTCAATATATTTTAAAATTATTTATTATAAATATCAACTCTGTTCAGAGCTCTTTTTAATTTGAGCTCTGCCATTAATATATCACTATTTTTATTTGAAGATGATATTATTTTTTCTGCTTTTTTTATTGCATTTTTTGCACGAGAAATATCAATATCTTTTTTTGATTCTCCAGTAAAAACCATTATAACTGTCTCTTCAAAGCCTACATTTATAATTCCATTTGAAACAGCTATAATCTCTGTATCACCATTTATTAAAAATATCTTTATAAATCCTATATCAATCATAGATAAATAATTTACATGTCCTGGTAAAATTCCTATATCTCCATGTTCAGTTCTCACAATCGTTTTAAGACATTTATTATTAAAAATTTCTTTATCAGGAGTTACAATCTTTAAATTAAAATTAGCCATATAAAATACTCCTATTGGTTAGATTTAGCTTTTTCTAAAGCTTCTTCTATAACTCCAACAAATAAAAATGCTGATTCTGGAACAGAATCATGTTTTCCATCTATTATCTCTTTAAAACTTCTAACCGTTTCTGATAAGGGAACATATTTTCCTTTAATTCCAATGAATTTTTCACCAACTGTAAATGGCTGTGATAAAAAATTTTGTATCTTTCTTGCTCTCATAACTATCTTTTTATCTTCTTCAGAAAGTTCATCCATTCCTAGAATAGCTATTATATCTTGGAGTTCTTTATACCTTTGCAAAATAGACTGAACTGATCTAGCAACTTTATAATGTTCTTCTCCAACTATTTCTGGTGAAAGAATTTGTGAATTTGATTCTAAAGGATCAACAGCTGGGAAAATGCCTAAAGAAGATATATGTCTAGATAAAACAGTATTTGCATCTAGATGAGCAAATGTTGTAGCTGGCGCTGGATCAGTTAGATCATCTGCCGGAACATATACAGCTTGTACAGATGTTATGGATCCTTTACTAGTAGATGTAATTCTTTCTTGTAAAGCCCCCATCTCTGTAGCAAGTGTTGGTTGATAACCAACTGCTGATGGCATTCTACCTAATAAAGCAGATACTTCTGAACCAGCTTGTGTAAATCTAAATATATTATCTATAAATAAAAGAACATCTTGACCCTGATTATCTCTAAAATATTCAGCCATTGTAAGACCTGATAATCCAACACGCATTCTTGCTCCCGGCGGTTCATTCATCTGTCCATAAACAAGAACCGTTTTATCTATAACACCACTTTCAATCATTTCATAGTACAAATCGTTTCCTTCTCTAGTTCTTTCCCCAACCCCTGTGAAAACAGATATACCTCCATGTTGTTTAGCTATATTATTAATAAGCTCCATTATAAGAATAGTTTTTCCAACACCTGCTCCACCAAATAATCCAATTTTTCCGCCTTTCAAAAAAGGTGCAATAAGATCTATAACTTTTATACCAGTTTCCAAAATTTCTGTAGTAGCCCTTAAATCTTTATACTCAGGAGCATCTCTATGTATAGGAAGATATTGATCACAATCTGGTTGAGGCTTATTATCTACAACTTTTCCTAAAAGATTAAATATTCTTCCTAAAGTTTTATCTCCAACAGGAACCATTATAGGACTTCCTGTATCTATCGCATCCATTCCCCGTCTCAAACCTTCAGTTGAATTCATGGCTATGCATCTAACTGTATCATCACCTATATGTTGTGCAACTTCTAAAATAATCATATCATTGTTATTTTTAATTTCAATTGCATTTAAAAGATTGGGCAAACTAGAGCAATCAAACTTTATATCTAATACTGGACCAATAATTTGTACAACTTTACCAATATTATCATTTGGCATTTATATTTCCTCCATAATCTAAAAATTAAACTATTTAGAACCAATTGACCCAGCAACAATTTCGGATATTTCTTGTGTTATTGCTGCTTGCCTTGCTCTATTATACTTTAAAGAAAGAGTGTCTATCATATCTTTTGCATTATCAGATGCAGATTCCATAGCTATTCTTCTCGCAGACTGCTCTGAAGCAAAAGATTCTATACATGCTCCATAAAGTATTCCACTTATATATTTTGGAACAATACTATTAAATACCTCTTCCCCTGATGGCTCATATTCTATAAAACTTTGTTTAAAATTATTAATATTTTTATCTATTCTTAGAGGCAAAATTTTTATAGTTTTAGGAATTTGTTCTAAAGGAGAAATAAGGTTAGTATATGTTATATAAACTTCTTGATATTTACTATCTATAAAACCAGATATAATTATATTTGAAATATCACTACTAGTAGCAATATCCATATCTTCTAAAATATCAACATAACTTTGTATAATATTAAAATCTAACCTAGCAAAATATTCTAACGCTTTTTTGCCTATACATAAAATATCAATATTTTCTTTCTCTTTTATATTAGATAATAAAGATTTAAATAAATTAATATTATATCCCCCAGCCAAACCACGATCACCAGATATAACAATATGTAAAGTTTTTTTTACCTCTCTATCATATGTATAAATAGATGTGAAATCAGTATTGTTTTTAACTATATTCTCCATAGTTTCATAAAGCGTTGTAAAAAAAGGCTTGCTCTCATCAGATCTTTTTTTTGCTTTCTTTAATTTAGAGGACGCAACAAGCTCCATAGCTTTTGTTATTTGCATAGTATTTCCTACACTTTTTATACGTCTTTTTATATCCTTCATATTATCAGCAGCCATGGATTAAAAGCACCTCCTATTTTTTATCATTTTTATATTTTTTTACAAACTCTAATATAATTTTTTTTGTAATTTCTTTATTTTA
>CAMTHN010000040.1 GCA_947072265.1 uncultured Clostridia bacterium
TGGTGGGAGATGGCGGATTCGAACCACCGAAGCATAAAGCAACAGATTTACAGTCTGCCCCCTTTGGCCGCTCGGGAAATCTCCCTATTTTAACGATATGATATAAACGTAAAAAATGGAGCTGGTGGACGGATTTGAACCCCCGACCTGCTGATTACAAATCAGCTGCTCTACCAACTGAGCTACACCAGCGAATTATTACGTTTATAATAATAACATATTTAAAATATAATGTCAAGATTTATTCTAATGGTCGGGGCGACAGGACTTGAACCTGCGGCATCTTGGTCCCAAACCAAGCACTCTACCAAACTGAGCTACGCCCCGATCAATCAATATTTAATATATTAACATAAACAAATTATTTTGTCAAGATTTATTTTATTGTTTCTATATATTATTTATAGAACTTGTGTGTTATAATAACTAAATATAAAAAGTTTAAAGATAATAATATTTAGAGGTGAATTTAATGGGTTTATTAGAAAAAATATTCGGTTCTTATAGTAAACGAGAGCTAAAACATATTAACCCAATCATGAATAAAGTTCTTGATTTAGATAAAAAATATACAGAAATGTCCGATGAAGATCTTAAGGGACAAACATCAATTTTTAAAGAAAGATTATCAAATGGAGAGTCTGTAGATGATATACTACCCGATGCTTTTGCTACTTGTAGAGAAGTTTCCTATCGAGTACTAGGAATGAAACACTTTCCTGTTCAAATAATCGGAGGGATAGTTCTACATCAAGGCAGAATAGCAGAAATGAAAACTGGAGAAGGAAAAACATTAGTAGCAACTCTTCCAACATATTTAAATGCTTTAACAGGAAAAGGAGTTCATATAGTAACGGTAAATGATTATCTAGCTAAGAGAGACTCCGAATGGATGGGTAAAATATTTAAATTTTTAGGAATGACTGTTGGTTTAATAACCAATTCAATTCCACAACATATGCGACAATCTCAATATAATTGTGATATTATATACGCAACTAATAACGAGCTTGGATTTGACTATTTAAGAGATAATATGTGTATATATTCATCCCATAAAGTTCAACGTGGATTTAATTTTGCAGTCATAGATGAGGTTGATTCGATACTAGTAGATGAAGCGAGAACTCCGCTTATAATATCTGGACAAGGTGATAAATCCACAGATTTATATGTAGTAGCTGATAAATTTGCTAAAACATTAAAAATGCATAAAGTTGCTGAACTTGATGATAAAATTGATAATGATAATATAGATGCAGATTATATTGTTGACGAAAAGGCAAAAACTGCAACATTAACCCCTTCTGGAGTTAAAAAAGCTGAAAATTATTTCTTATTAGACAATCTTATGGATGCAGACAATATATCTACTCTACATCATATTAATCAATCAATCAGAGCAAATAGTATAATGAAGAATGAAATAGATTATGTAATTAATAATGGTGAAATTGTTATTGTTGATGAATTTACAGGTCGTTTAATGATAGGGAGAAGATACAACGA
The DNA here is from genome assembly GCA_947072265.1 of uncultured Clostridia bacterium. Taxonomy (GTDB): domain Bacteria; phylum Bacillota; class Clostridia; order Oscillospirales; family Ruminococcaceae; genus CAMTHN01. Next base: position 1,510 of record CAMTHN010000040.1, read on the forward strand.
AGGACTTCATCAAGCAATAGAAGCGAAAGAGGGCGTTACTGTAGAACGAGAATCGAAAACTCTCGCAACTATAACATTTCAAAATCTGTTTAGAATATATACTAAATTATCTGGAATGACAGGTACTGCTATGACAGAAGAGGGAGAATTTAGAGAAATATACAAACTCGATGTTATAGAAATTCCAACTAATAAGCCGATTAAAAGATCTGACCATGACGATGTTATATTTAAAACATTAAACGCAAAAAACGAGTCTATTATTCAAAAAATAATAGACTGTAATAAAAAAGGTCAACCAATTCTTGTAGGAACTATTTCAATAGAAGATTCTGAAAAAATAAGTAGAATGTTAAAAGTTAAAAAAATTCCTCATAATGTTTTAAATGCAAAATATCATGATAAAGAAGCAGAAATTATTGCACAGGCAGGTAAATTTGGTAGTGTGACAATTGCCACAAACATGGCTGGTCGTGGAACAGATATTGTCCTTGGGGGAAATGCAGATTTTTTATCTAATTCTGAGCTATTAAAACGAGGGTATAAGCAATCACAAATAGATATTATTAATAGTTTCATTGAAACCGATGATGAAGAAATTATTGAAGGTAGAAAAATATATAAAGAATTTTCAGAAAAATTTAAAAAAGAAATAAAGATAGAAGCAGATAAAGTTAGAGAAGCTGGAGGACTATATATTTTAGGAACAGAAAGACATGAATCTAGACGTATAGACAATCAGTTACGTGGACGTGCAGGCAGACAGGGAGACCTGGGAGAAAGTTGTTTTTTCTTATCTTTAGAAGATGATATAATGAGATTATTTGGCGGAGAAAAAGTTAAAAATATTATGAATGTTCTAAAAATTGATGAATCTCAGCCAATAGAAAATAAAATATTAACAAATTCTATAGAATCTGCACAACGTAAAGTTGAAGGTAGAAATTTTGGGATAAGAAAAAATGTTCTTCAGTTTGATGATGTTATGAATAAGCAAAGAGAAATTATATATAGTCAACGTGAAAAAGTATTAAATGGGGAAAATCTTAAAGACTATATACTATCTATGGTAAAAGATAGTATATCATCAACAGTTCAACAATACATAGCAAATACCGATATTAAAGATGATTGGAATATAGTAGGGCTTAAAGATCATTATCTAGGATTTTTAACAACAAATGATGATTTGAATATAACTAAAGAAGAACTTGAGGATATAACTAAAGAAAGTATTACAAAAATGCTTACAGATAAGGCAATAGCATTATACGAATTAAAAGAATTAGAAGCCCCTTCTTCAGAAACATTAAGAGAAATTGAAAGAGTCATACTGCTTAAAAATGTTGATACCAAATGGATGGATCATATAGATGCTATGGATGAATTGAAGAAAGGTATATATTTAAGAGCATATGGACAGAAAAATCCTGTTGTAGAGTATAGATTAGAAGGATTTGATATGTTTGATGAAATGATAGAGTCAATAAAAAGTGATACTACTAGAATTCTTTTAAGCTTATCTATAAAACCTAAAGAGGAAATAGTAAGAGAACCAGTCGTTATAAATACTAAAGAAAATATAGGTGATATAGAAAAGACACCTATACAAATACCTATCACATCTGATAAAACTGGACGAAATGATGATTGTCCTTGCGGGAGTGGTAATAAATACAAAAAATGTTGCGGTAAATAAAAAGAAAGAAGGAAGCGTAAACGCTTCCTTCTTTCTTTTTATTTATTTATTATTCTACTTACTTTGAATGTTTTTATCTTGAGGAAATTTTTTATTTTTTCTAGAAAAAATAACTACTCCTACAGCACCAGATATTAAGAAAACCATTATAAGTGCTATAGCACTTTGATCCCCTGTCATAGGAACTTTAGAGTTAGTTCCCCCATTATTATCTCCAGTTATACCACCTGTATTTGGATTAATTATAGTTAACGCAAGAGTTTTTTTAGCAACATTTCCATAACCATCATCATAACTATAATTTATATCATAAAGACCTGTTTTAGATGTATCAAACTTACCATCATCACTAATAAGACCCTCTGGTAAAGATTCAATTATAACTTTATCTTTAACATCTCCTATAGCAGGATCAATAGCAGAAACTATATAATCTTTAGGAAATAAATTATCTCCCTGTGTAATTTCTTCTTTATCTTTTGAAATAATGATTTCAGGTTTACCATGTTTAACAATTCTAACAGTTACATCTGATTTATCTGTTCCACTCCAAGTAACCCATGGATATACACTAAAATCGGCTTTAGCTGTAAATACCCATTCTTTACCAACCTTTTTTGTATCAAAATCTTCTGGTAAAGTATTCGGAGTATATGTTAAATCTAATCTTGCAACTGTTGCAGGAAGTTGACCAGTTAAATCAGCATTTATTGTTTGAACAAGATATTTTAAAAGATCCTCAAAAGTTTTTATAGATGTTCCAGCTTCTATCTCTACAACTTCAGGAATAAAAGGCATTACACCTTTTACAGGATTAACTTTTATATCTACCGTAGCTTTTCTACCGGAAGAATCAACAACATTAGATTCTAATTGATATGTTGTTCCTTTCTCTACAAATGGTATATCTTTTTCTTTATAAGTCCATGTAACACCATTTATATCAATTTTTTTACCTCCTGGTATATTTCCAACTATAGTTGAAGGTCCAATTTTAGGAATAGATTCTCTTGTATTTCTAGAATCATCTGCAGTTATCTCTATTGGTTTTATAGAATCAAAAGAATCAACTAATTTAATATCAACCAAACCAATAGCTCTTCTATTATCTGGATTTATTATATTGTCCAAACTAGGATTAAGTCTTCCTGTTACAAATTTTCCAAATCCAACTTCATCAGAGCTTTCACCTTCATCCCACTCCCATTTTTCAACAGGCATATTAGCTCTAGTATTATCAGACTCAGATCCTGTTATAGGATTATATGTCACTGGAACTCTAGTTACATTAAGATCTATATGATCTAAATTTCCAAATTGATAAACGTCACCTATTGTACCTACATTAATATCTTTTGTTATTTTATTAGGTCTTTTATCAACTAAATGAGAAGCGGGATCACTTTCTGGGAATAAAGGTTGTGTTGCTGTTATTTTTAAAATTCCGCCTAAATTTAGATGAGAATTAAATTTATCATCTACTGTTCTATTTAAACTAACGGTTACAGATCCATTAGTAGTCGCTGTCGCTTCTCCCAAAAGAATAGTATTAGTTGGATCATAAACTTTTATAACAGTTCCATTAGGAACATAAGGAATACCTTTTAGATTTCCTACAGTTATGGTTCTAATTCCTGTTAAAGGGTTTGTATCTGTGATATTTTCAGGAATAGCGCCTGTAAAATCTTCTATAACTAATTCTCTTTCGCCTATTGTTATATCTCCAGTTATAGAATCTCCTAGATGGTTAGCTGTTACAATCTTTCCACCTATAAGATCCCTAACAGTAGTTGCTTGAAGTTTTGGTATATCTTTATTTATAGATATAATTGTTTTTTTTGCAGGAGGTTGTTTTTTGATATAAATAGGCATAACAAAAGTTGTCCCATCCTCATTAAAAACGCTGGATTGATTATATATATTGCTATCATAAACATAAGTTGTTGTAAATATTCTTCTATTATCTGTAAATTTAGTATCAGATGCTCTTAAATTATAAGTATTATCTGCAAGCTTTCCATTAATTTGACTACCAAATATAGTGGATTTAATATCATTTACATACATATCAGAACTAAAATTAGCTGGTATAAGTAAATTTTGTATATACTCTGGATCGTAATCCAATGCTTGTGTTAATGCGACAATCCCTTTTATAGCAAAAGATGGAACTCCAGTAAATTCAATCTTAGCTAAGAGAGTCTGTCCAACCCTTACATCATTACTGTTCATCTTTGCTCCAACAGTTTTTCCATCGTATTCATATAAATTCAAGTTAATGTCCATGCCAGTTGATTTTTCTACACCAGCATTTGCATTTGAAACAAACACCATATTGAAAAACATAGCAACTACGATAGCAAGTGCAAAAGATCTTTTTAAAGTACTATTCATAATATAACGCCTCACCTTTTATTTTGATTTATAATCTATTCTTAAATTTCAATATATTAAAAAATTATCTTTATTAATTAAAGTAAAATAAATTGAATCATATGAAATAAGAAAGATTAATCAAATATCTAATTATATTTTCGTATTATACAC
>CAMTHN010000041.1 GCA_947072265.1 uncultured Clostridia bacterium
AGCTTCAGATTTTTATATTTTTTAGTACTTATTGTTTAATTTTATAACAGTGTTTTTTAAAATATATTTTTTCTATTTGAAATTTTGTTTCTATTGAAGATGGTGTAATTTTTGTTATATTTTTTTTGTTAGATATATCTTCATCATATGAGGTATCTCTTATAAAATCTTGTATTTTATCTAAAGAAACTCTAGTCACCAGTTGTCACGCTCCTTTTTGATATGTGTTTATGGTATTTTTCTAGATATTTTGATATAGATATTAAATCTGTATATTGATATTTCATTACAGATATTCTTATATTAATATCATAGTTATCATTTTTGGATTTATTTTTTAATATATTCATTTGACTTTTTAATTTTTCTGCAGAAGTTTTGTATTGACAAGAAAGCTGTAAAAGAGACAAAATTTAACACAACCTTTATAGTTATCTACACGTAATGTGGTGTAAATTTATATTATCACACATTACGTGTAGATGTCAACAAAAAAATACAAAATTATTGAAGAATGTAATTAGATATGATATATTGGGAGGTGTTAGGTTCGTGTTAAAAGATAATATAAAAAGACTTAGAAAAGAAAAAAATTTAACTCAAATAGAACTTGCAGAGTATTTAGAAATGTCTGCAAGTTCTATAGGTATGTATGAGCAGGGTAGGAGAGAGCCAGATTTTAAGATTTTAAAAAAGATGGCACTTTTTTTTAACGTATCTATTGATAATCTTATAGATTGTCCAAAAATTTCTATGTTAAAAAAAGAAGATAGAGATGTTAGTGATTTAATATTTGATATGAATGAATATTTACAAAAACAAAAAGGTCTTATGTTTAATGGACAGATGCTTACAGATAATGACATAACTATGATAATGGAAGCCTTAAAGGAAGGTTTGAATATTGCCATAGATAAAAATAAAGATAAATAGGAGATTATTTAATGAAATGTATAGTAGATTATGTTGAAGAAATAAAGAAAAAACATAATTCTAATAATCCTTTTGAAATTTGCAAGCTCTTAGATATAGATGTTATTTATATCAATCTTCCTAAAAAAGTTAAAGGGTTTTATGTAAAATTTTTTGATTCACAGTTTATATATATAAACTGTGATATAGAAGAACAAGAAAAAAAATATGTTTGTGCTCATGAATTGGGACATGCTTTATTTCATGCAGAAATTAATAGTATATTTATAAAAGATAAAACTCTTGTTAATAGTGCAAAGTTGGAAAATGAGGCAGACTTGTTTGCTGCATGCCTTTTATTAAATGATGATATGTTTGATTATGAAAAGACAGGGTTTACTACTATAGATCAAATAGCATTATTTTCTGGAGTTGAAAAAAGGCTTGTTCAGATGAAGATAGACAGAGCCATGTAAAAAATAAAAGATAGAAAATAATTTATTATTTTCTATCTTTTATTTTTTTCACAATTGTTTCATAGCTCATAATTCCTATTAAAGAAGATATTCCTATAAATAAAAATATAAATATAGCTACAGAAGGATTTCCCCCAACTAGAGTAGATCCAGCAAATGTAGAGGAAAGAATAGAGGGAATTCTAGCTATATATGATATTATAAAAAATTTTATTGGAGATATAGGAAGGATAGGAATAAAATAGATGAGAGTATCTTTTGGTGTTCCTGGAATTAAAAAAAGCAAAAAAACTATAGTTGTAACACTTTTTTGTTTTTTTAAAAATTTAAGCTTTAAAAATTTTGGATGATTATATATTTTTTTTAAAATATTGTGTCCAAAATGTTTAACTAGATTATAAACTATAATAGTTCCTATTGTTATTCCTATAGAACATATTATATAACCATAGATTGATCCATATAAAACACCTGCTAAAATTTCTATAGGCTCTCCAGGAATAATAGATATGACAACTTGAATTATTATTATTAATATAAAAATAAGTGTTCCGAATATTCCTTTTGATTTTATATATTCTGAAAAATTTTTAAATAAATCATTATAATTAATTTTTTGTATAATAGGAATATATTTGTACAATAAGAATATAGAAGTTATAATTATAAGAATAAAACCAATAATAAAAAAGATGTATTTATTTTTATTTTTTATAATAACACCTCATTAGATAAGATCTCCAAAGCATAAATATTCATCAGAATCAGAAATTTTAACATCTAAAATTTGTTTAGAAAGATCTTTTTTAGTGTTTATAATAACAGGGGTATAATTTTTTGAATATCCTATTAAAGTATTTTTATCTTTATCAAATTTTTCAAAAAGAACAGATAATACTTTTCCAATCTGTGATGCTAAAAATATTTTTCTTGATTTATTAGTTATTTCTATCATTTTTGAGCATCTAGCGTGTTTTATTTCTGAGGATAGTTGATTATTCATATTTGCGGCCAAAGTTCCTTCTCTAATAGAGTAGGGAAAAACATGGGATTTGGCAAATAAAATTTTTTCTGCAAAATTTAGAGATTCTAAAAAATCAGAATCGGTTTCATTGGGAAAACCAACCATAATATCAGTAGTTATAGATGGATTTGTAAAATATGTTCTAATATTATATACAACTTCTTCAAATTTTTTTGTAGTGTATAGTCTTTTCATATTTTTTAACGTTTTATCACAACCACTTTGTATTGAAAGATGGAATTGAGGACAAAATTTTTCTAACTTTGAAAGTTCTATTATATCATCTTTTGACATAAGATCTGGCTCTATAGACCCTAAACGGATTCTTTTTATATAATCAATCTCAGAAATTTTTTTTATAATATCTATTAATTTTAAATTTTGGTCTTGATATAAAGAAAGATTTATGCCTACTAAAACAATCTCTTTAAAGCCATTTTTACCTAATGTAGTGATTTCATCTATTGTATCTTTAGGATTTTTTGATCTTAAAAATCCTCTAGCTTTAGGAATAATACAGTAGGTGCAATATTGGTTACAACCATCTTGTATCTTTATAAAAGCGCGAGTTTTTTCTGAAAAAGAAGATGTAGACATAGGTTCAAAAACTTCTCCAATTTTGTGCTCATATATTTCAATGATAGGCTGTAGTGTATTTAAATATTTATTTAGAAGAAAAATGATACTATTTCTATTATATGAACCTGTAATAATATCAGCCTCTTTTATATCTTTTGCTTTTTCAGGAAAAGCTTGGGGAAAACATCCAGTAAGAATAGTTATAGAAGATGGATTTTCTTTTTTAAACTTTTTTATAGTTTGTCTAGTTTTTTTATCTCCTGAAGATGTTACAGTACAAGAATTTACAACAAATATATCGGGAGATTGATCAGAGTTTACCTTTGTGAAACCGTTTTTAATAAATTTTTCTGCTAAAACTTCAGTTTCATATTGATTAACTTTACAACCCAGAGTAAAGAAAGCAACTGTCAAAATATTCACCTAACTTATAATATAATCACAATAAATACATATTGTGATTATATTATAGTATATCGATATAGTATTTACAATTAAATTATTTAGTATTTACAATTAAATTATTGACTATTTGTTTAACTACTGTTATATTCTAGATATGAATAAAAATGCAAAATATATGGAGGTCTTATTATGAAAAAAGTTAGAATAAAGCTTAAAGCAATCGACGATGTTAAAGTATTTGTAAATAGTGTAGCAAAATATGATTTTGATGTTGATTTAGTTTCTGGTAGATATGCTATTGATGCAAAATCCATAATGGGAATATTTAGTTTAGATTTGTCTAACGAGATTGAATTAGAGGCTCATACAGATGATGATAAAGGGTTTTTAGAAGAAATTAAAGATTTTATTGTTTAATATTAATTATTTATTTTAATATTATATGAATAACCTTCTGTATTTTTTAATATTATTATATTAAGAAATATGGAGGTTTATTTTATGTTTAAAACAAATAAGATTATATCTACCTTAGTTATTTTTATTAGTATTAACATTTTTTCATTTAATATTTCAGTTTTTGCGGAAGAAATGTCGGTTTATAAAGATGATAGCTCTAGATTTAACGCTATTGTTGATATAGATAAAAATTTTGATATCCCAGCAAGTTCAGGAATACTTATTGAACAGTCTTCAGGACAGGTTTTATATGAAAAAAATCCAGATCAAAAAATGTCTCCTGCATCTATAACAAAGGTTATGACTTTATTATTAACTATGGAATCGTTAAAATCTGGGAAAATATCAGAAGAAGATATGATAAAAACATCGGAACATGCATCTTCTATGGGGGGGAGTCAGATTTGGCTAGAAGTTGGGGAAGAGATGAGTTTTCATGATATACTAAAAGCTACAGTTATTTCTAGTGCAAATGATGCTGCTGTCGCTTTAGCAGAGCATATTGCAGGGAATGAAGAAGAATTTGTCTCTATGATGAATATAAGAGCAAAAGAATTAGGGATGATAAATACACAGTTTAAAAATGTAACAGGTCTAGATGAAGATGGACATTATAGCACAGCAAGAGACATTAGCATTATGTCTTCTGAACTAATAAAATATGAAGAAATACAACTATATACTACTAGGTGGATGGATAGCCTTAGAGATGGAGAAATTTCACTTGTTAATACAAATAAGCTGGTTCGATATTATGAAGGAATAACAGGGCTTAAAACAGGAACAACAAATGATGCAGGAAGTTGTCTTACAGCTACAGCAATACGAGAAAATTTTAGTTTGGTAGCAGTTGTTTTAGGAAGTACTACATCTAAAGAAAGATTTTATTCTGCATCAAGATTATTAGATTATGGTTTTAATAATTATGAAATATATAATTTAGATGATTTAGATGATTTAAAGGATATTGAGGTTCCTAATGGAATAAAAAATACAGTACATCCTAGTTTAGATATATATAAAGGAATAGTTGTAAAAAAAGGAACAAAGCATCTTATAGAAAAAAGGTTTGATATTCAAAATAGCATTATGGCACCTGTTGAAAAGGGTCAGAAAATTGGAGTATTAGAGTTTTATTTAGAAGATAAAAAAATTGGATATGTAGATATAAAAGTTAATGAAAAAGTTGATAAGATAAATATATCAACTTCTTTTTGGAATATGGTAAAGTACATATTCTCTATCTAGATTTAATTAAATAGAGTTTAAGGCATTCTTTTACTCTATTTAATTAAAAATAAAAAATCATTGACAATTATATAGATAGTTGATATAATATATAAAGTAAGTTAATCATTTTGTATGCGGGTGTAATTCAATGGTAGAATTCCAGCCTTCCAAGCTGGTAGCGTGGGTTCGATTCCCACCACCCGCTCCATTTTTTAAAATTGAATATTAAAAATATATGCGCCCATAGCTCAGCTGGATAGAGCAACTGCCTTCTAAGCAGTAGGCCTCAGGTTCGAATCCTGATGGGCGTACCATTTTTATGGTGGGTATAGCTCAGTTGGTTAGAGCGCCAGATTGTGGCTCTGGAGGTCGTGAGTTCGAGACTCATTATCCACCCCATTTATTCCAATTTATTGTTGGGGTATAGCCAAGCGGTAAGGCAACGGACTTTGACTCCGTCATTCCGATGGTTCGAATCCATCTACCCCAGCCATTTATAAAAATAATCTGATAATATTATTTTTCAAAGGGTAGTATTATCACATTACTTTTATTAACAATTTAGTTTAAACTTTATATTCCTATACCTCACGTATTCGCAAT
>CAMTHN010000042.1 GCA_947072265.1 uncultured Clostridia bacterium
TATTCTGGTATAACAAATTCTTATAAAGAGTACAAATATGGAGAATATTCTTTAAATAGTGATATGCCATATGATATAATCAGTGATATGCTTAAAAATCCATCTAAAAATACAGAAGATTTTTCTGTAACTTTTCCAGAGGGAATTACATTGGATAAGTATGGTGAAATTTTAGAAAATAATAATATTATAACAAAAAATGAATTTATAGAAGAAATAGAAAAAATTGATATATATACTGAGTTTAAAAACCAAATTATAAATAATGAATTAATTTTTTATAAAATGGAAGGCTATGCATTTCCTGATACGTATAATTTTTTTCCTGGAGAATCTAGCAAGTCAGTTGTGGATAAAATATTTGAAAAATTTAAAAATATAATAACAGTTGATATCTTAAAAAGAATAGACGAATTAGATATGAGATTAGATGAGGTTATAACACTTGCATCTATTATACAAAATGAGGCTGGAGATAAAAGCGAGATGAAAAAAGTTTCATCAGTTTTTCATAATAGGATAAATAATAAATCAGTTTTTCCTAAGCTTCAGTCTGATCCAACAAAAAAATATGTAAGAGAAACTATATCTAAAAGTATAATAGATACAAATGATAATATAAAAAATGCATATGATACTTATAAGAGTGAGGGATTTCCGCCAGGTCCAATTTCCAATCCTGGATTAGATGCAATAATGGCAGCCCTTTATCCAGATGAAACTCCTTACTATTATTTTTGTAGCAATCTTAAAACACGAGAATTTTTTTATGCCATTAATTTGGATGAACAAGAAAAAAATTTAATTAAAGCTGGATTACGTTAAACTATAGGAGGTAAATTTATTGAAAAATAAATTGGAAGTATTATCGCCTGTTGGAGATTTAGAGAGACTATATGCTGCTATACAGTATGGAGCAGATGCTATTTATTTAGGTGGAACAGATTTTGGAATGAGAACTTCTACTAATAATTTTACTTTTGATGAAATGAAAAAAGGTGTAGATTTTGCTCATGAAAATAATGTGGATGTATATCTAACATGTAATACAATTCCGACAAATGAGGAAATGGATGTCCTTCCAGAATTTTTAAAAAATTCTGAAAAATCAGGGGTTGATGCATTTATTGTTGCAGATATTGGAACATTGTCTTTGGCTAAAAAGCATACACCAAATATGGAAATACATATATCTACCCAGGCAGGTATTATGAATTATTCTACTGCAAATGCAATGTATGATTTAGGAGCCAATAGGATTGTTTTAGCTAGAGAACTATCTTTAGAAGATATAAAAATTATTAGAGATAAAACAAATCCTAATATAGAAATAGAAGCTTTTGTACATGGCGCTATGTGCATGGCATTTTCTGGAAGATGTTTGATTTCCAATTATATGTTAGGAAGAGATGCAAATAGAGGATCTTGTGCACAGCCGTGTAGATGGGAATATTTTCTTATTGATGGACGAAAACCAGATATTAGATATCCTATTTTTGAAGATGAAAAGGGAACACATATATTAAATGCTAAAGATCTTTGTATGATAGAATATATTGATAAAATTGCTGATGCTGGAGTTAGTAGTCTTAAAATAGAAGGAAGAGCTAAATCATCATACTATGTTTCTGTTATTACAAATGCATACAGGTTAGCTGTTGATCAATATTATAAAGATCCGAAAAATTTTAAGCTGGATAATTGGGTATTAGATGAAGTTTTTAAAGTTAGCCACCGAAAATATTCTACGGGATTTTATTTTGGAAAACAAAGTGATAGTGAATATTATGAAAATGGCGGATATTCTAGAAATTATGATATAATAGCTGTTATTAATCAACATAAAGACAATTATTTAGAGTGTACTCAAAAAAACAAATTTTGTATAGGTGAAAAAGTTGAAATAATGCAACCAGGTAAAAAACCTATAGAATTTATTATTCAAAATATTATAGATAAAGATAAAAATCTTTCTATTGATAGTGCATGCCATGCAACTATGAAAATTAATATACCATTTGATGTAGAGGAGATAATATCAGGCTCTATTATTAGAAGATATAAATAAAAATAGATACTAAGTAGTAGAACTTAGTATCTATTTTTATTTATATCTGATTTATAAAATTATTAATATTCTCTATAATTGTTTGTATTGTATTTTTTTCAAAAGGAGAGTTTAAATTTACTTTATTTATAGAATTTATAAAGTTATCATTTCCACCAATTTTTACAAATTCAATATATTTATTAAAAGCATTTTTAAAATTTTCTTGTGATAAACTCCAAAATTGAAGTGCCATAGTTTCTGCTAAACAATAGTCTATATAATAGAAAGGAGTCATATATATATGTAATTGTCTTTGCCAACCAGAACCATCTTTATAAAAAGGTATGTCATCAAAGTTCATATAAGGTCTATATATTTTTTCTAATTCAAGCCATTTTTGATCTCTTTCCCTTGAAGACATTTTAGGATTTTTATATAAAATATGTTGAAAATGATCCACCATTGTTCCATATGGTAAAAAATTAATACTATGTTCTATCTGAGATAATTTAGCTTTTTTAACATCATCTTTATAAAATAAATCTAACCAAGGCCAAGCAAAATATTCCATCGCCATAGAATGCACTTCACACGTTTCTAAATTTGGAGATTTTATTTCACAAATTTTTTCATCTTTAGTTAAATATCCAGCTAAAGCATGACCAGCTTCATGTGTAAATACATCTACATCTCCACTTGTTCCATTAAAATTTGAATATATAAAAGGTGATTTATAATCATAAATAAATGTACAATATCCACCAGCAGCTTTATTTGGATGTGAAATTAAATCAAATAACTCATTATTTATCATAAAATTAATAAAATCTTTAGTTATATCGCTCATACTTGTATACATTTCTTTTCCAGCTTGTATAGTGTCATCAAAAGTTCCAAAAGGCTTTGGATTTCCATCTTTAAAAGAAAAAGTATCATCATATATTTTCATATCTGTTAAAGATATACGTCTAGATTGTTTTTCTTTAATTTTTATCAAAAATGGAACAACTAAGTCTAGAATATGTTTTCTATATATTTCTACATCTTTTTCATTATAACAGTCTCTACCCATTCTTGAATATCCAACTGGTGTAAAAGAATCATAGCCTAATGATTTTGCTATTTCATGTCTTATATTAATTAATTCATCAAAAATTCGATCTAATTCTGGCTTAATATTTTTCAAACATAAACCTTCCGCAAGAAAAGCACTTTTTCTAATATCTCTATCCTGATTTGATTTATAAGGATTTAAAGAAGCTAGATTTAAATGTTCGCCATCAAAATCCACACGAAGAGAGGCTATTAAATTTTGATATTCAACTTTCAAAATATTTTCCTTTTGTAGAAGATTTATAATATTTTTTGAAAAAGTCTCCATAGATATTTTTAAATTTGAAATAAATATTTCTCCAATATTCGATTTTATATCATTTATATATTTTGATTCTAAAATTTCTTTATATAAAATTTGAACTTTTTCCTCTATAATTGGCGATGAAGACATTATAAATTTATACTCATCTGTATAATATTTATCTTTTGTGTCTATTGTATATCTTATATGTGCTAAAGTTTGCATAGTTTTAAATGATTTTATTAATTCTTCATGATGATTTATATATTTTATTTGTAATTGATAAGAATCTGAATGTTTAAATTTTTCTATAATATCATTATATTTAGATAAAATTAATTCTATATTTGGCCTTATATATTTCATGTCTGAAAATTTCATATGATCTCCTTTAAATTTTATTATTTTATTTTAAGCCTTATTCTGCTTTTTAATTAATCTAATATCATTTCCATAAAATTTTAATATATCAAAAGAAATAAGACGGGAAACAACACGATCAGAATATCTTGAAAATATATCATCTTGATTTAAATTTGAGTTTATTATAATTGGTTTAGATAAATTTATTCTCGAATTTATTATATTATATAAAAGACTTGAGTAAAAATTTGATTCGAATTCTGTTCCTACATCGTCTATTATAAGGAGGTCACAGTATATTATAGTATCTAAAGTTGAATTTAAAGAGGAAACTTTTCCAAAATGTTCTGATTCTACAGATCTGAATAAATCTTGTGCAGAACCATAGATAACGTTAAATCCAGAATTTATAACATTATTTGCAATTGCAAATGATAGGTGTGTTTTACCTAAACCTGTATTACCCATCATAAAAATATTATTTGAATTAATATTAAAAGTATTTGAATATTTAATACAATATAAATATATTTCTTGCATTTTATTTTTAAATTCTTCTGGATATAATGAAAGATCAAAACTTTGAAAACTAGATATATTTAAATTAGAAGAATTTATTAATTCTTTTGCTTTAATTTTTTGAATTAAATGTTTAAAACATTCACAGAGTAATCCAAGTTTATAACCAGTATCATTACATATATTACAGCTATAGTCTAGTTGTAGATAATTTTCAGGATAACTATTTGCAACTAAAAGTTCTTTTATACTATCCTGTATATCTAAATTATTTATTTTTATTTGATTTAATTTATTTTTAAAAAAAACATCTGTTTTTTGACCTTTAAATAATAACTTAGAAATCTTTATAGAAGTTGTAGATAAAGCTTTTTTCATTTCACAAATTTCAGGAATTTTTTCATAAACCTCTAATAATTTTTTATTGTATTCAATTTGAGCAGATATTCTTTTAGTATTCATTATATCTAGAGCTTTTTTAAATGCCATAAATCTTTAAAACTCCTATATTTCTATAAAAAACTATAATTTAGAAATAGTTTCTGATAATTTATCAAATACATCTTCAGAAAAAGATGATATATTATTTTTATTATATTTTTTAATGTTGTTTTTTTTATTTAATTTAATTTTTGGTTTTATATCTAATATTTGTGATAAAGAAGTTATGTTGTTTAAATTCCAATCAGTAAGTATTTTATTTATATATGGAAAAGAAATTTTTCCAATATTATCAATAGTTTTATTGTATGCTTCTTTTATTATATCTTGAGAAAAATTAAATTCCGTAAACCATTTGTTAATATAATTTTTTTCCCATTCGGATAAAGCCCGATTATTTATACCAAAAAGTTTAGAAATATTAAAATGATTAGATTTTGATTCTTCTATATTTTTTAAATATTTTTCTGCTAATTCATGTGTATGAATATTTTTTTTATCCCAATCATTACAGATAGATTTTACATATCGTATACTCATTTTATTTATTTTTATACAATATTCAAAAACCATTAGCAAGACATCGGGTTTTATATTTGTTGAATTTAAAATAGATGTAATAGTTGTTTTTTCAATATATGTAATTGGTCTAGAAATAATTTGTTCTATATGATTATATATTTCTTTAATATCTATAGATAACATTTCTTTTTGTGTATTATTTAATTCTAAATTTTTTTTTATATCTATAGACTTTATAGATTCTCCCATTTCAAATTCTAAATTATCAAAATGTTTTATATTTATAATATTTTTATCTAAAGAATTTGTTTGAAATCCATTTAAAATGCTTTCTGGAAGAATATTTTCTTTTATCAAAATTTTATTATAATTATATAA
>CAMTHN010000043.1 GCA_947072265.1 uncultured Clostridia bacterium
ATATTAAATTGACCAGATATAGATTCAAAATCTTTTTTTGACTTTGGAATAAAAAATATAAAAATTAAAGCTAATAAAATACATAATATTATTAGAAGTATCTTTCTATATTTACTATATTTAAATAACCCTTTTAGCATTATAACACCACTATAGCCTTTCTATAATTAATTTTAAATAGTTAAATTATTATGCCCATATTATATATTAATTAGCAACTTTTGCACCTGCAAATATATAATATGCAACATATCCTGTTGGTTGTTTGGAATTAAATCCAGCCTGGGTTCCTGTATTTAAATTAACTGTAGAAGTTGTAGAAGTTTGTCCCTCTGATTGGGTTGTGAAAGCATGGCTGTGTAAACCAGCATTTTCGGTCTCTTCCACACCATATGCACCCGTTACATTTGTTCCATATACATATGTAGAAAAAGGATTAGTTCCAGAACTGTCCACTAAGTATGTTTCATACTTATGTTCATGAGCTCCAGCGGCATTAAATTGAAATGATATCTTATGACTATGAGATATATCTATACTATAAGCATTATCTGGAAGATTCTCTTCTTCAAGAACTATCAAATCATTACTGCCAGCTTCGGATCCAACAGGATTCTTATCATCGGACATTGCTAAAACTTTTCCTCTCAAATCTGGCACTATATCAGATCCAACAACCGAATAAAGATCAGGATATTCATGTATTGAAAATTTTTGACCATTAGCTAAAAACCAGCCTGGAGGCATAAGATGTGAACTAATTTCTGAAGGAAATAATCTCATTTCACCAGCAGAAAATCCGCCAGAACCACCCATCTCACCTTTTTCTCCTTTTAAAGACATGATAAAGTCTGATTCTGTTTTATCAGTATTAGAAGGATCTGATTCTTTCCATACAGTATACGCACTATCTCCTATTTCGCCCGTTTCTCCCTTTAACGAAGAAATAAATGTTGATAAATCAGAATTACTATTATTTATATCAAATTCTCTATATATATCTAATGCAGATTTTCCTCTTTCTCCTTTATCACCTTTTAAAAAATTAAAAAAATCAACAATAAGGCCATCTGTATTAGAATCTTTTAAATTTTTCCAAGTATCATATGTACTATCTCCATTTGGACCAGTTATTCCTCTTAAAGAAGCAACAAAATCAGATTCATCTAAAAATTTATTTGTTGTAGAACTATCTCTCCAAGTAACATATATACTATCTCCTTTTTCTCCCGGAATTCCCTTTAAAGACCTTATAAAATCCATTTCTGTTTTACTAGTTCTAGAAGGATCAGCAGATTTCCAGATTTCAAAAGAACTGTCTCCCGTTTCTCCCATTTCTCCCATATTTCCTTTTTCGCCTATATCACCATTTTCTCCTATTAAAGAATCTATAAAAACAGAAGTATTTCCATTATTGCCCATATCTTTCCATATATCAAAAGAACTTTTTGTTTGTGTAGAAAGATATATTAAGAAAACTATAACTGAAGATAATAAAATTAAAGATAAAATAAGTTTTCTTTTTTTCAATACAGCAGGATCCACAAATTTAAAGTTATTACCTGCAGACCTTCTATTTTTAAATTTAAAAAAATTAATATTTTGAACAGATCTTTTGCCAGATATAATTCTTACAACATCTGGTTTTTTTCTACCATTAATCCCATTAGGCATACTCATAAAAAACTCCCCTTTTGAAAATTATAAAAATATAATTTAAACAATAATAAAATCAATATCCTGCAAATATATAATAAACTATATATTTAGTACTTTGTCTATTATCAATAGCTGTTTGTCCACCCGTATTATTAATGAATACATCAACATTTAAAATATCCTGTTGAACATCATAATTTCCAATTGTATGTGTATGATCAGAAGATGGTTTTAAATCTGTATTACCTTGAAGACTACCCTTACCTTTTGGTCTATTGGTCGGAGTTAAACCTGGTCCATAAGGAGTACCAATAGTTCTGGTTAATTTATGAGTATGTAAACCGGCATCATCTGTTTCCATGGATATGTTAGCATGGCTATGATCAATATTAAAAGTTAAAGTCTTACTTGGTAACATAGCCTCGCTTAATAATATTTCATTAGATCCTGCAAAACTTCCAATTGGATTTAATCTATCTGCCATTCCAATTGTTGTTCCTCTTAAATCTGGAACTATGTCTTTACCTAAAGTATAAAAAAGATCTGTATGTTCTATAGGATCAAATGCAGATCCATCAGCTTTTAGCCATCCTTCTTCATCTATTTCACCAAGAAAAGCTCTAATTTCCCCGACTTTAAATCCACCGCTAGCTCCAGCATCTCCCTGTTCTCCTCTTAAAGAATTTAAATAATCTTGAACTGTTAAATCATTGTTTTCCGGCTTTAAATTCTTCCAAACTTCATATGATGACAGCCCTTTTTCACCTTTAGATCCAGTAAGTGATGCTAAATAATCTGCTTCTGAAATAAATCCATCCCCTGCATTTTCTTTTTTCCATGATTCATATGCATTTAATCCTTCAATCCCTTTAGAACCACGAAGTAAATCTAAATATTCTTTATGAGTTTTATCTTTATTTTCTGGATTTTTTCCACGCCATAAATCATAAGCAGAAAAACCTTTTAATCCAACTTCTCCCTTAAATGAGTTGAAAAAATCTTGTTCAGATTTAGAAGAATTTATAGGAAGTTTTGATTTCCAATTATTATAAGCACTTATTCCTTTAGACCCCTTATCCCCAACCAATGTTTCTAAAAAATCATCTACATTCTTATTTTGATTTGAAGCATCTGACCTTTTCCAATTTTCATATGCAGAAATTCCCACGTCTCCTTGAGCTCCTTCGTTTCCAATAAGGCCTTTATCTCCAGATTCACCTTTAAGTGACTGTATATAATCAGATTTAGAACCATTATTACCTAAATTTCTCCACATATCATAAGAATCTCTAGCATTACTTAAAATAATACTGCCTGTAATAACTACAGCACAAGAAAGAATAGAATAAAAAATAGTTTTTTTAATCATATTTGTCTTTCTTTCCATTGCCAAAATATTATCACTTTTTAACCCTCTAGATTGTTTTTCTTTATTAATTCTAAAGTTTTTAGAATCAGAAACTGAACTTTTATCATGTGCAACATTCATAAATGAAACACTCCTTAAAAATTATATATAGTAAAATATTAATTAATGATACCCGTATATATGTAAACAGCGGAATAATATGTTTTTTGTCTATTATCTAAAGGCGTCTGTTTTCCTATTCCATTAATATTAAATCCTCTTGTTTGAAATCCTTCAAATGAATCAAATTGACCCTTCATATTGTGGGCATGTTCTCCATTTTCTGATGTTTCATAACTTTGGGTAACGCCATCAGAATTACTTGTATAAGTCCAACTTGGACCAGAAAAATATGATCTATTATAACTAACTTTTCCTTCATGCTTATGAGACCCTGTTTCATTAGTTACACCTGATATAGTATGAACATGGGAATAATCTAACGTTATATCTAAATTAGGTAGATATGATTCGTTTAATAATGTTGTTGTAGATCCTGATAAACTGCCATATGGATTTTTATCATATGCCATAGCAAAAATTCTACCTCTATAATCGGGTATTTTATTTGTTTTTAAAGCTCTAAAAAGATCAGGATATTTATTTCTATCAAAAGTTCTTCCATCTAAAGGCAACCATAAAGGATCATTCATTTCTCCAGCAAAAAATCTCATTTCTCCTGGAATAAATCCAGCTAATCCACCCTTTTCTCCTCTATCTCCTTTTAAACTCTCTAAAAAATCTTTTTCAGTTTTGTCTTCATTATCAGGTGAAATGGATTTCCAGACTTCATATGCATTTAATCCATCTCCACCTTTTTCACCTTTTATTAAATTATGAAAATCTAATAATGTAGTATCTTCAGTATTATTTTTAGCTTCTTTCCAAAGTTCATACGGTGTAAGTCCATTGTTTCCAGAATTTCCTTTTAGAAACTCTATAAAATCTTCTTCTTTCTTATCAGTATTATCTGCCCCAGAACCTCTCCACACTTCATATGCACTTAATCCATCTCCACCCTTATTACCGACAAGAGACTTTCTAAATTCTGTCTCTCCCCTATTGGAATTTTGCAAATTATATGTTTTCCAAATCTCATAACCATCATCACCAGAAGGACCAGTAGTTCCTTTTATTGTCCTTAAATAATCATCATGAGTTAAATTTTGATTATTACTACTAGCAATTTTCCAAGCTTCAAAAGACCCAGATCCAGTATTTCCAATCACTCCAGTATTACCGATATCTCCACTTCCACCAATATTTCCCTTTAGAGAGTCTATAAAAACCGATTCAGGTTTATCATTTCCTAAACCTTTCCAAATATCATAAGGTGTTTTTGCATTAGAATATATTAATAAAACAGATATTGCAAATAATATAGTTCCTGTTAATCCAAAAACAATTCTTTTTTTTAACTTTTCTCTTTCTTCAAGAATTTTTATATTTTTACTAACAAATCTATTGGATTTTGGTCCTGTAGATTTTTGTTTATTTATTTTTTTATTTGATGGTTGGTTCATTAAAAATTCTCCTTTTACCAATAAATTTATTATATATAATTACAAAACTTATAATTCATATATCGACAATAATTAAATCTCATAAAGATAATGTAGAAATTGGAAATTATATAATAATATCTTTATATAATAAATTTTGTGAAATATTTTTAATATTTCACAAAATTTATTATATATATTAACTATTGACCTGTATTTTCAATAGTAATTGTTCCTATTCCCGTAACTTGAAGATTAGAGCATAAAATTTGATGATTATCAGTCAAAATACTAACACCATTAACTTTTACAGCGGATGGTTCCCCAATCCAATCTCCTCTAAGCATAACATTACATGGAGGTTTAGGTATAGCCGGAGTAGGTGGAATTCCATTACATAAACCAAAAGCGGCTGGAGGAAGATTTAATGCAATTACAATATCTTTTATAGTTAAAACTTTTTTTCCTGCTAAATCCATTGTAGAATTTAGACTAGGGCTAAGTACACTTGGTGCACTTCCATAAGAACACTTACAAACTGCACCATCAACTACAGCAATACCCCCTGGTCCAAATATAACTTTATTCATAAATTCACCACCTTATTTATTAAAATCTAGATAAACCATAAAACGATGGACTAGCATATCTACAGCTATCAACTTCGTCAAATTGTGTAGGAGTAGTATCTACATCACCATCATTATTATTATTATTAATATTTGTCATAACTAATTCAATATCCTCAGAAATCTCAGGCTTTCTTTTTCTACAACAATTTAAAAATAAACATAATAATACTGAAATTCCCGCACCTGCTAGCATACCAAATCCTATTCCTCCAAAGGTTGAAATTAATGTTTTATCTAAATCACTAAGTTTACCACCTTCTGATCCCCCTGGTATTTCACCTTCTGACCCTCCTGGTATTTCACCTTCTGACCCTCCTGGAAATTCACCTTCTGATCCCCCTGGAAATTCACCTACTGAGCCTCCTGATCCACTTCCTGACCCTGATCCACTTCCTGACCCTGATCCACTTCCTGACC
>CAMTHN010000044.1 GCA_947072265.1 uncultured Clostridia bacterium
ATTATATATTGTCTCACTTTGTCCCCCTAAATGCTAAAAATAGCAATATTATTTCTTTTTTATAAATAGTAATGTCAAATCAGTTATAGATTTGACATTATTATTATATACTATTTAACTAATTTTAATTTTTCAATATCATAGAATCCTCTTGTAAAAGGAAATCTAAAAGGTGAGTAGTCTGAAGGTATAGAATTTTTATCTAAGATTTTTTGATTGTATACATACATATTTTTTCTTTGGTATACAGGCATCTCTACAGCTTCATCCATAATAATATTAAGAGCATCTTTATAATATGTTTTTCTTATATTAATATCATTTATTTCTCTAGCTTTAGTTATTAAATCATCTAGTTCATCATTTTTAATTCTATAATGATTTGTTGTTCCTTTACTATGATAAAGTTGGAACATATCAGGGTCAATTACAGATTGCCACGCAGCAACCCACATATCCCATTGACCAGCAGAAAGTCTATCAAATAAAATATTTGCATCAACATCTTGTATATCAATCTTTCCACCCATCGACTCAAGTTCGTTTTTCAACTGTGTTATTATAGGACCTGCTGGATGATCCATAGTTCCAGATCCACCTATTCCAACTTCAATTTTTAATTGAACTCCGTCTTTTTGAAGAGTAGTTTTTCCATTTTCCTCAACTTTTTTATATCCAGCTTTTGTGAAATATTCCATTGCTTTTATACTAGAAAAATCATATACAGCTTTTGCATTCGCTGGATAAGCCCATGAAATTCTAGACATAGGATATTCTATTACAGAGGCTAAATCACCATAAAAACTTTGAACAGCTGGAGCTCTATTCATAAGATGCATTAAACCTTTTCTAACATTTTTATCTGGAATTCTTTCTGCATTCATACCAATATAACCATATCCTAAGTTATCTATAGTTATTGTTTCTAATCCAGCATCCTGTGCTTGTTTTAAAGAAGCTGGGTTTCCAGAAGGGTCTGAAACATCTATGTTTCCAGCTGCTATAGATGGAATTTTATTTTTATCATCTACAACTTGTAATTTTAATTTTTCTATATGTGGAATACCATCATAATAATGTGAATTTGCAACAAATGAAACAACATTATTTTTATATTCTACAAATTTATAAGGACCTGCACCCATTGGTGAATCATTTTTTTCCGAAATAATATCCATTTTACCTTTAGAATATTTATCTCCTGCAAATTTTCCACCACTTTTTCCAACTCCATAATAATTTTGAGAAGCAACTTCGATGTCTCCTAAATTCCAAATAGCTTTAGGATCAACACCTTGAATTGTAACCTCTACTGTTCTTTCATCTATCTTTTTAATTCCTTCTATTTCAGAAACATTTACTGTTGATGAAGATAAATTTCTGTCAATATATTCTTTTTCTAACTCTTTATATTTCATACTTTGAAATGTTTTTTTCATTGTTTCTTTATTTTTAGATTTAAGATCATTAATATTTGCTTCTATTAATGCTTTTTTCAAACTATCTCCTGATAAATTATCTTTATTTTCAAAAGAAAGTCGTTCAGACATTTTTTCTGCACCCTCTTTTGTAAAAGAATCATCAGACATTTTAGCTAAATATTTTGCAATATCTTCGTCAGATATATTTTTAGATGATACTATTATTTCATCTATAGAAGCTTTATAATTTTTATCATCATAAAAATACTCATTAAGCCCTACAATAGGTGTTGATCTAAGAGTAGATGGTCCTGTATATGTTGGATCTAATAAAACTTTATATGTAAAAATAATATCATCAGCTGTTACTGGAGTTCCATCGCTAAATTTAACATCATTTTTAAGAGCAAAAGTATATATAGTTTTAGTAGTTTTTCCATCTTCACCTTTTATCTCATTAGGAGGAACATATGTAGCTATACCATCTACAGGTTCTCCATTTGGAGTATTACCTATTAACATAGCATTTGTCAAATTAACAACATAATTATCATAAGCTGTGGATGCTAAAAAAGGATTGAAAACACCGTTAAAAGCAGCAGTACCAATAACCAATGTTTTATTTCCGCCAGAACCAGAACTACCACTATTACATGAAGAAAGCACAATAGAAGTTCCAACTACTATACTTATAATCCATGCTGCTATCTTTTTTTTATTAAACATGAAAAAATCTCCTCCTTTATAATAAATAAAATAAATATATGAAATTATTAAATAATTATAACAGATTTATTTATTAATCTCAATACTTTTTTGCAAGTATAAATAATAAAAATTTCATAATATAAAATTAAATAAATAATTAAATAATTATTCTATAGATAATTTAATATAATTTTTTTTACCTTTTTTAATAATTATTTCATTCTTCAAAATATTTTTTTGGTGTATAAAATATCCTATATCATCTATAACAACACTATCTATCGATATTCCTCCTTGTAAAACAACCCTTCTAGCATCTGATTTAGAATTGCATAAATTTGATATAGTTAAAATAGATAATATATTAATTTTATCATCTTCAAAATATTTTTTTTGCAATTTAATATTTGGTATATTGTCAAAATTATTTCCTTTGCCAAATAAAGCATTTGAAGCCTGTATACATTCTTCTGCTTTTTCTTTACCATGAACCATCTCTGTGATGGTAAAAGCAAGTTCTTGTTTTACATCATTTAATTTAGATCCTGTAAATTGCTCATATTCTTCTATTTTTTCTATATCTATAAATGTCAAAAGTTTCATACAATTTATAACATCATCATCAGAAACATTTCTCCAATATTGAAAAAACTCATAAGGAGATGTTTTTAAAGGGTCTAACCATATAGAGCCTTTTTCAGTTTTTCCCATCTTTTTTCCATCTTTAGTTGTAAGTAGAGTAAAAGTAACACCATATGCCTGTTTTGAAATCTTCCTTCTTATAAGATCTATCCCAGATAGTATATTAGACCATTGGTCATCCCCACCTAACTGCATAACACAATCATCAAACTTAAAAAGATGATAAAAATCATAAGCTTGTAATAACATATAGTTAAATTCGATAAAACTTAGTCCTTTTTCTAATCTAGATTTAAAACATTCTGCAGTAAGCATTTTATTTACAGAAAAACAACTTCCTATCTCTCTCATAAACTCTATATAATTTTTTTCTAAAAGCCAATCAGCATTTCTCTTAATTTCCAACTCATCTTGATTTAATTTAAGTATATTCCTCATTTGGCTTTGAAATACATCAGCATTATAATCAATTTTTTCTGTTGTAAGCATTTTTCTCATATCAGTTTTTCCACTAGGATCACCTATCATTGTAGTTCCTGTTCCTAATATAGCAATCGGTGTATGTCCTGATTTTTGCATATGTTTTATAACTATAAATTGTAAAAAATGTCCAATATGAAGACTATCTGCTGTTGCATCAAAACCTATATAAAATTTTATTCGTTTATTATTTAATAAATCTTTTATATCTTCTGGATGTGTCATCTGTGCAATAAGACCTCTTCTAGTTAACTCATCAAATAATTTCATAAATACACACTCCTGTTTTTTGATTTTTATAAATTTATATTAGAATTTAGCATCTCTTCTGCCATTTTTAAAGTTAAATTTGTAGTATCCGATCCACCTATAATTCTTGCTATTTCCAAAACTCGTTCCTCTTTTTTTAATAAAGAAACCTCTGTAAATGTTTGATCTTTTTTTACATATTTTTTTATTTTAAAATGACTAGTCCCTAAAGAAGCCACTTGTGCAAGATGCGTCACACATATAACTTGATTTTTCAAAGATATAGACCTTAACTTTAAACCTATTTTTTCCGCAGATTCTCCACTAACTCCAGTATCAACTTCATCAAAAATAAGGCACGGATTATCTTCATTTTCTGATAAAACACTTTTTATTGCAAGCATAATTCTAGACATTTCTCCACCAGATGCAATATTTTCTATAGGTTTCAATTCTTCACCTTTATTAGTAGAAATTAATATTTCAATATCATCATATCCAAATTTAGATATGCTTTTTTTATTAAATTTAATCTTCAAATCTATATTTTTCATATCTAAATATTCTAATTCATTTAGTATCATTTTTTCAAGAATTTTACTTTTTACATATCTTTTTTCATGAATTTTATCACAGATAGACAACATTATATCATATATATTTTCCATTTTTTCATTGATATCTCTAACAACAGAATCATTTGTATTTAATTCTTCTATTTCTTTTTTTATATTAAAAAAATTTTTTTCTACATCAATATCATCTGGTCCATATTTTTTTTTTATTCTACTTAAATCAGAAAGTCTATTTTCTATTTCATTAATATCATTAAATTCATAATCAGAAATATCTGTAAAATCTAAAACATCAGAAAATATATCTTTCAAATCAAATAATATATTTTCTAATTTTTCTTTATTATCAGAAAGTTTACTATTATATTTAGCTATATATTCTAAATTTAATATATTTTTCTCTAATTGTTCTAAAACACCTATAGTACTCTCATCTCCATCAAAAAATAATTTTATCATTGATGTTCTATGTCCAATTTCTATAGAATGTTTCATGGTTTCTTTTTGTTCTAACAAATCATCATATTCGCCTATAATAAAATTAGAAGATTCGATTTCATTTAATTGATAATTTAAAATATCTAATTTCTTCTCAATTTCTCCTTCATCTATCATAGTTGATTTTAATATATATGAAAGTTCAGAATATTTTTTATACTGAACTTTAAGCTCTTCTAATAGTTGACTAGTATCAGAAAATTTATCTAACAATTTAAGCTGGGTATCTTTAGAAAAAAGTTTATATGTATCATGTTGTCCATGTATATTTATTAAATATCTGCCAATATCTTTAAGCATAGAAAGTGTTATAGGCTTTCCACATATTCTTGCATGACTTTTTCCATCTTTATTTATCTCTCTTTGTATTATAATTTCACTGTCATTTAAATTTAATCCATATTTATCTAGTATGTCATATACTTTATTAGATACATTATCAAAAATACAGATTACAACTGCTCTTTCACAACCCTGTCTTATTATATCTTTTGAGAGTTTATTACCCAATATAAAATTAATAGAACCTATTATAATAGATTTTCCTGCCCCTGTTTCTCCTGTAAATATGTTAAATCCATAGTTATAGTCTATAGATATTTTTTCTATAATAGCCATATTTTCTATATATAAAGACTTCAGCATATTAAAACTTCCTATTCATAAAACTAGATATAATCATTTTTCAATTTTTCACAAAATACTATAGCCTCATCCTCTATTTTAAAAAGTATGAAAATAGTATCATCTCCTGCAATAGTCCCAAGAAATTCATCATTATATTCTTTATCTATAAAAGCGCATATCCCTTGTGCCATCCCCTCAAAACATTTAATTATAACTATATTTCCTCCAAAATCTACCGAACGTATTCCATTTAATAAAAAATTATTTAATCTACATAATTCATTAGAATAATTTTTATATTTATAAAGACCATCATCTCCCAATATTTTAACTAATCCTAAT
>CAMTHN010000045.1 GCA_947072265.1 uncultured Clostridia bacterium
TGGAATAAATTATGTTAATTATGTTTTCGATATAAGCCATATAAATGTAAACGATAATAGCTGCGAAGGAATCAAGTATAAAAACAAAAAAATATTTACTGTTCAATTTCACCCAGAAGCAGCTGCTGGTCCAAATGATACATCTTATCTTTTTGATGAATTTATAAAAATAATAGAAAGTGAGCTATAAAATGCCATTACGTACTGATATTAAAAGCGTTTTAGTTATTGGTTCTGGTCCTATTATAATTGGACAAGCTGCAGAATTTGATTATGCAGGAACACAAGCTTGTAGAGCTTTGAAAAAAGCAGGATTAGAAGTTATACTAATAAATTCTAATCCTGCTACAATAATGACAGATAAATCAATGGCAGATAAAATTTATATAGAACCACTAACTATAGAAGTTATAAAAAAAATAATTAAAATAGAAAAACCAGATAGTATTCTTTCAACACTTGGAGGACAAACAGCTCTAACACTTTCTATGCAACTTGCCAAAGAAGGTTTTTTAGAAGAAAATAATGTAAAACTTCTAGGAGCAAACCCAGAAACAATAGATAAAGCTGAAGATAGACAAACTTTTAAAGACACTATGGAAAAAATTAAACAACCCTGTATTCCTTCAAAAGTTGTAACAAATATAAAAGATTCATTAATATTTGCAGATGAAATTGGATATCCTGTTATTGTTCGGCCAGCTTTCACTCTAGGAGGAAGCGGTGGAGGAATTGCACAAGATGAAACGGAACTTTCTGATATATGTGAAAATGGACTCCGTCTATCTCCAATAACACAAGTTTTAATAGAACGTTGTATATCAGGTTGGAAAGAAATAGAATTTGAAGTTATAAGAGATTCTAAAGGTAGTATTATAACTGTTTGTAGCATGGAAAATTTTGACCCTGTTGGGGTTCACACAGGAGATAGCATAGTAATTGCACCCTGTATAACTTTGGCAGATAAAGAATATCAGATGCTTAGAACCGCCGCTTTAAAGATAGTGTCAGAACTAAAGGTAGAAGGTGGTTGTAACTGCCAGTTTGCTTTAAATCCAGAAAGTTTTGAATATGCAGTTATAGAAGTTAATCCTAGAGTTTCTCGTTCATCAGCACTTGCTTCTAAAGCAACAGGATACCCAATTGCAAAAGTATCTACAAAAATTGCAATTGGGTATACCCTAGATGAAATTAGAAACGATGTAACAAATAAAACTTTTGCATGTTTTGAACCTGCCTTAGACTATGTAGTAGTAAAATTTCCTAGATGGCCATTTGATAAATTTGTCTATGCTAAAAAAACTCTTGGAACACAGATGAAAGCAACAGGAGAAGTTATGAGTATTGGGACAAGTTTTGAAGAAGCTATGATGAAATCTGTGCGTGGAGCAGAAATAGGATTAGATAGCCTATCTCTTCCAAAACTTTCTAAAAAATCCAAAACAGAAATCAAAACCCTTTTACATAGCGTAGATGATGAAAGATGTTTCGTTATATTTGAAGCTCTTAAAAGAGGAATTACCGTTGATTATATAAATGAAATCACAAAAATAGATCGATGGTTTTTATATAAGCTAAAAAATATTTCTAATCTTGAATTATCTTTAAATACAGATCTAACTAATGAAAATTATATTCAAGCCAAAAAATTTGGATATCTAGACAGCACAATAGAGAGGATATCTAATAAAAAAATACAAAACAAGATAAATCCTATATATAAAATGGTTGATACATGTGCAGCTGAGTTTTCTGCAAAAACTCCATATTTTTATTCTACAATGGGTGATGAAGATGAAGCAGCTATATTTATAGAAGAAAATAAATCTAATAAAGAAAGTATATTAATCATTGGCTCTGGTCCAATTAGAATTGGCCAAGGGATAGAGTTTGATTATAGCTGTGTTCATGCCGCATGGGCGGTTAAAAAGCTTGGGTATGAAGCAGTTCTATGTAATAATAACCCTGAAACCGTTTCTACTGATTTTGATACCGCTGATAGACTATATTTTGAACCTATAACAAAAGAAGATATAATGAATATAATTAAAGTTGAAAAACCATTAGGTGTTATAGTTCAATTTGGTGGACAAACTGCAATTAAATTAACAGAGTTTTTGAGTAAAAACGGAATAAAAATTATTGGAACAAGCTTTGAAGATATTGATAGAGCCGAAGATAGAGAGAAGTTTGATAATCTTTTAGAAAAATGTAATATCTCTCGTCCAGAAGGTGAAACAGTTTTTACAACTAGAGAAGCCCTTGAAGTTTCTCAAAGATTATTATATCCTGTTTTATTACGTCCATCATATGTTCTTGGTGGACAAAATATGATTATAGCCTACTCAAACGAAGATGTTATAGAGTATATGGATATTATCACAGCTACAAATATAGAAAATCCTATTTTGATTGATAAATATATAATGGGTCGTGAAATTGAAGTAGATGCTATATCTGATGGGATAGACTTTCTTATTCCAGGAATAATGGAACATATAGAAAGAGCTGGGGTTCATTCTGGTGATTCTATATCTATATACCCAGCACAAAATATATCTGAACATGTTAAATCTACTATTATTGAATACACAAAAAAATTATCACAAAATCTTAATACAAAAGGTCTTATCAATATACAATATGTAGTGTATAATGAAGATGTATATGTAATAGAAGTTAACCCTAGATCATCTAGAACGGTTCCATATATCAGCAAAGTTACTGGGATTCCAATGATTGAAATTGCAACAAGAATATCTCTAGGAGAAAGTCTAAAAGATATTGGATGCGGAACAGGACTAAACCCTTCGTCTAATTATATTGCCGTTAAAGTTCCGGTATTTAGTTTTGAAAAATTACATGATGTTGACAACCACCTTGGTCCAGAGATGAAATCTACAGGTGAAGTTTTGGGTATATCTAAAACATTTTCTGAAGCGTTATTAAAAGGGATTGTTGGTGCTGGATATACGATAAAAAGATCTGGTGGAGTTTTAATAACAGTTCGAGATCAAGATAAAAATGAAGTTATATCTATCGCAGAAAAATTTTCATCTCTTGGATTTAATATATATGCAACATCCAAAACAGCTCATATACTAAACAAAAATATGATACCAACAAATGTAGTTAAAAAAATTCATGAGGGCGAAGAAAATACTCTAACACTTATAGAAAGTGGAAAAGTTGATTATGTAATATCAACATCATCTAAAGGAAGACTACCAGCTTTAGATGATGTTAAAATTAGAAGAAAAGCGGTTGAAAGATCTATATGCTGTCTAACATCTATAGACACAGCTAACGCAATCATTGATAGTATTATACTAGATAAAAATGTCGAAGATTTAGATTTAATTGATATAAATAAATTATAATATAGGAGATGAAACATGATACAAGGAAAATTTTTGATTTTAAAAAAAGATGAGATTGGAACTAATGTGTTTAAATTATTAGTACATTCTCCAGAAATTGCAAAAAAATCTCTATCTGGTCAATTTGTAAATATAAGCATTGACGGTTTTTTACTAAGAAGACCTATATCAATATCTGATATAGATTTAGAAAATGGAACTATAACAATAATTTTTGAAATTCGTGGAGAAGGCACAGAAAAATTATCACATATAAAATCAGATGATTATATAGATATAATTGGACCTCTTGGAAGAGGTTTTAAGCTTATAGATAACAGCATAAAAGCTGTAGTAATTGGTGGTGGAATTGGATCTCCCCCACTTGTTAGTATTTCTAAATTTTATGGAAAAAATTCTTTTGCTATATTAGGTTTTCAAAACAAATCAAAAGTTATTTTAGATGATGTGTTTGAAGAATATTGTAAAGAAACTATTATTTGTACGGATGATGGTTCTATGGGGCTTAAAGGATTTGTAACTAATGGATTAAACCAACTTTTATTACGAGAAAAAATAGATATAATATATACTTGTGGTCCTCTTGTTATGATGAAAGGGATTGCAGATATAGCTAAAAAACATAATATTCAATGTCAGGTTTCCATGGAGCAAAAAATGGCATGTGGTATTGGAAATTGTTTGGTTTGTGCTTGTGAAGCAAAAAGAAATAATAAAAAAACTTATGTTCATGTTTGTAAAGATGGACCAGTTTTTGATTATAAAGAGGTGTTTTTTGATGAGTAGACTTAATTTATCTATGTGTAATATAAAATTTAACAATCCTATTATTCCAGCATCAGGAACTTTTGGATTTGGATTAATGGACTTTTTTCCTTTTGATAAACTAGGTGCAGTAATTACAAAAGGAACAACTAAAAATCCTAAATTAGGAAATCCTGCACCACGAGTTGCAGAAACTCCAAAAGGTATGCTAAATTCTGTAGGACTACAAAATGATGGTATAGACCATCTTATAGAAAATATTATTCCATATTATAAAACTTTAAATCCAAATGTTATAGCAAATATAGCAGGTGAAACTATAGAAGATTTTATACAAATAGTAGAAAAATTGAACCATTCTGAAGTAAGCATGATAGAACTAAATATTTCATGTCCAAATGTAACACAAGGTGGAATGGCTTTTGGAACATCAAAATCAAGTATAAAAACTTTAGTATCATCAGTAAAAAAGGTTTCAAAAAAACCAATAATAGTAAAACTTTCTCCTAATGTAACAAATATATCAGAAATGGCAAAAATTGCAGAAGACAGTGGTGCAGATTGTATTTCTCTTATAAACACAATCCTATCTATGAGAATAGATATAAGAACTAAAAAACCTATATTACGAACAAATTATGGCGGTCTTTCAGGAGAAGCAGTTTTCCCTATTGCTTTAAGAATGGTGAATCAAGTTTATAACGCTGTGAAAATTCCTATAATAGGAATAGGTGGTATATCAAATTGGAAAATGGCTGTAGAAATGATAATGGCAGGTGCTAGCATGCTTCAAATAGGTTCTGCTACATTTAATCAACCAACTACTCCGATAGATATAATTGATGGATTAGAAAAATATTTATCTGAAAATAATATAGATAATATTACAGATTTAACTGGATCTGTAGTTTTATGGAGCTAACTATTATATGAAAATTATGGCAATAGACTATGGAGATGCAAGAACAGGTATATCTATCTGTGATAAAACTGAACTTCTTGCTTCTCCTTTTTCCGTTATACATGAAAAAGATATGGATAAATGTATAAATAATATAAAAAAAATATCCGATGAAAATTTTGTTGAAGAAATAATAGTGGGACATCCAAAAAATATGGATGGATCTGTTGGTCCTAGAGCTATTATATGTGAAAATTTTAAAGAAAAACTTCAAAATATTTTAAACGATTCCATACCTGTCATACTATGGGATGAACGATCAACAACTGTTTCTGCTACTCATTATCTAAACCAATCAAATGTTAGAGGTAAAAAAAGAAAAAATACTATTGATGCTGTAGCAGCCACGATTATCCTTGAAAGCTATTTAATGTATAGAAGAAACAAAAAGCTAACTAGTAAAAACTAGTTAGCTTTTTGT
>CAMTHN010000046.1 GCA_947072265.1 uncultured Clostridia bacterium
CAATAAAAGAATAATATTTAATATTATAAAAAATATAATTAGAGATATATAGAAAGATATATTTTGTGTTTTAAATAAAAATATTCCTAGAATAATTAGTGTTAAAAAAGATAGACTAGATATAATTAAATTAATTTTTGCTAATTGTTTTATAAAATCTAATCTTATTTTTTTATCGCTAAATCCCATTAATTTTTTTACAGAAAAGGTTTTTAGGTTTAACATAAAATAGTAAATAACACATATTAAATTTAAAATAATTAAGGATAGAACAAGTATTATTATAGAAGTATTTATTGGCGGATTAATCTTTGAGGTATTTTTAATAGTTGCAGATATAGATGTGTTTTCTGTAAGATCTGATATAAAGTTTTCGGCTATATTTTTATTATCTGTATATAGTTCATATTCGGTGTTAATATTTTCTTTATCTGCAGATGATAATCTTCTAATTTCTAGTATATTTTCTTTTATAATTAGATTTATTTTTCCAATTTGGTTGGGGGAATCTGAATCTAAAGAAGATATGAAAAAATTTTTTTCAAAATTATTGTCTAGCCAAGTTCCTTTCTCTACAATAATATTTTTATAAAATGAAGTTGGATCAGGAATAGATGCAAAAAAAACAATTTTTTCTTTATTATCTAGAGGAATATAGGATTGTTTTACAAGATTTAGATTGTATTTAGTAGATAAATCTTCTAATATATTTAGAGTTTCATCAGGAGGGAGATTGCTATTTAGATTAAAAGTTATTTTATCTTGCTGTATAATATTTAAAAGTTCTAATTTTGTAAATATTTCTATAAACATGAAACTAGAAAAAATATATAAAACAACAACTAGAGATATAAGTATTTTTTTCATCTATCATCCTCATTTTCTATTTATTACTAATATTATATATTATTTAACCCAAAGAAAGTGAAATAGATATTATATCTATTTCACTTTCTTTATATCTATGATATATTTTAAGATTTATTTATCATCATAGTAACTAGAATCAACTGCAAATCTTCTAGAAGGAGCATTTGCATATGTAGTTGTTCCTGCTGCTTGCCAAGGTGAACTGTAGAAATATGATCCTTGTACAGATGATTTATGGGTTTTAGTTGGATGGTAATAATTAGACCAAACACTACCACCAGAACTATTGTTTACGCCATAATTCCATCTACCACCTGATGGGGTATTAGTTGTTGCGGCTAAAACAGGGATAGCTAGGATAGAAATTATTGCAATTGCCATTGATGTGGAAAGGATTTTTTTATTTAATTTTTTCATATTATATCCTCCTAACTTTAGTATATTATTAGTATATCAAAAATATCTACATTAAAATGTCATATATTGTAATATAATGGATACATTTTTATGGTAACTTATATATTTTTTTAAACTCAATTATTACAGCAGATATAAGTTTTCTCATATCTGCCACTCGTTTTTCTACTGTTTTTGATCTAATTGCATATTTGCTTTTATAAGTAGCTATTTTAAATTTTATAGCTTTTAGTAACTCTCGTAATCCAAGTTCATGTTCTAGAATCCAGATACAGTTTAGACTTTCAGGGTTTGATTCTATTAAGGCTAATATTTTTTCAGCAGGATATATTGATATATAGGTCTGTTTTAAAAATGTTCCTATATTACGATAGGCTCTTTTCATATGTGATGTAGGTGTTGATGGGGAATTAATAAGATGATAGTCTCTCATAGATAAAACTGTTTTATTATATTTATCTAATAAAGGATCAATAGCTGGCATATTTGCAAATAGATTTTTATTTATAGGAATTATGTCTCTGGCAGAGTTAGACAAGTATACTAAAATATCAAATAATTGATCGGATGTTATATCAGGGTATTCATTTTCTGGATAACAATTTGTAGCATCAGTAGGTTTTTTAGGTGCTTTTTCTCCTTTTTTTGATTTATGTCTTGGTTTTAAAGATTCTAGAAGATTAGCACTAGACATATCGGTGGCAGTGGCAGATGCATTTAAATCTGCCAGCTGTTCTAGGGATAATATAGGTGGTGGAGGTGTAGATGGTTTTGATGTAGATGGATGACTATCATCACTAGGCGGAACAATTAATGGCGTTAATGATAGATCAACTAGTTCTTTACCACTAAATACAGTTTTATATACAAATGTACTGCTGTCGCTTGATATAGGAGGGGGTTTACTAGCTGGAAAAATTATATCGTCAAGAGTTGGTGGATCGGAAAACATCATATCTGGTGGAGGTGGAGGTGGAGTTTTAGGAATTATATTTTCAGGTGTTTCTTGCAGATTGGATATTGTTTGCATAAATGATTGAATATCCTCCCAATCTTCATCTTGGATGGGGGCAAGGTTTGCATATGATTCTAGGTTGTCAAGGTCTATAGGTTTTGGAGTAGAAGGTTTGTTGATAATATCTTCAATATCTTGCCAATCTTGTTCTACGCTTGGAAATGCTATATCATTAAGACTAATTTTTGAAGTTGCAGCAGAGGTAGATGGATATGCAGAGGGTTGCGTTGTTGTACTCAT
The DNA here is from genome assembly GCA_947072265.1 of uncultured Clostridia bacterium. Lineage (GTDB taxonomy): Bacteria > Bacillota > Clostridia > Oscillospirales > Ruminococcaceae > CAMTHN01. Next base: position 2,543 of record CAMTHN010000046.1, read on the forward strand.
ACGAGGAATTTTATTAGAAGGCGAATATTCAGTTTGTTCGATAGTTCTTTTATTAGATTTAGGAAATTGTGGAGATTGTTCTATAGAAGGAGTTTTTGGTATAGGAGGCATTGGAGAGGGTGTTTGAGGATAGGGTGTATCTGGTGTTATTGGAAATTTTTTAGGAGATAAAGTTGTAGGAGAGGGTGTTTTTGGAGGAGGATCAGATATTAACGAATGTCCTGTCCAATTAACAACAGATGGCATAATAAAATCCTCTTCATTTAATGGAGCAGATGTAACTTTAGGGATTGATATATCAGTTAGATTTTTTTGTTTTGATTTTTTATTTTTGGGAAACATTTTATACTCTCCTTTATTAACATATATTAATATATTTAATTTAACCTAATTTAATTTATATATTTTTTTAAAGATGTCTCTAACTTCTGCAACAAGATTTTGTATAACTTTTAATCTTATTGCAATTCTATTTGGTCTTAATGAAGGAGTGCTTCTAAAATCATTTTGTTTTGTTTTGAAAGTATTTAGAGTAGCGGTTAATTTTTCCTCATGTTCTAAAAAACATATACATTTTAGTTCATCAGGGTTTTCTTCTATCAAATCTAATATTCTTTGAGCTGGATATATTTTCAGATAAGTACTCTTAATAAATGAAAAAATTTTTGAATTGTTTTTTCTAATATTAGACCTAAATCCAGTATATCTTGCTACACTATTAATAGGAGATAAAGATTTAGATAAAATAGTTTTATTATATTTGTCTATTATATTATCTAGATAAGGATCTTTTATTGGATTAAAAATACTTGGATTTAATTCTACCTCTTTTATAGAAGAGTTGGCAGAATGCTCCATTATTTTAAATAATTGTTCTGAAGTTAGATTAAATGATTGTTTGGAATCAGAATCAGGAGTAGCAGAAGGTGAAGTAGAATCATGAGGATTAGAATCAGTATCAGAAGGTGGAGTAGCACTAGTAGGAGCAGGAGGAATAGGAAATTGGCTATCTGAGAAAGGTATCTCTGTGGATAAAGAGATATTACAATTATTTTGACTAGGTAAATTAAATTTATTAGAGTCTTCTAGGTTAATTCCATTTACAATTGATGATAATTTAACTAGTTCTTCTGCTGTAAAAACAGTCTCATAAATAGGTAGATTTTGAGGAATATTATTATCTAAAGGTTTTATAGGTGGAGTGTTAATAATAGGTGTAGGTATTTGTATGGTATCAGTGTAAAGTATCTCGTCTAAATCAGATTGATCTATAGTAGCGAGGTTTTCGTATTGTTCTAGATTGTTAAAATTAATATCATCTTGAGGTGGATCGGTTTCATTTATAAAATTTGCAAGCTCTCTCCAATCATCTTCATCTACGGGAGAGAGGTTTTCGTATTGTTCTAGATTGTTAAAATTAATATCATCTTGAGGTGGATCGGTTTCATTTATAAAATTTGCAAGCTCTCTCCAATCATCTTCATCTACGGGAGAGAGGTTTTCGTATTGTTCTAGATTGTTAAAATAAGTAGTTTTTGTAGATATAGGGCGATTAATAATAGATTCTATATCTTTCCAATCATCTTCTAATGAAGGGATAGTTTGGGGAGGTGTTTCAGAAATATCGTTAATGTTGATTGTTGTGAGAGGGGAAGATTTACTAGGCTTTTCACGAGGTGTTTTTAAGGATATAGGGTTTATCGGGTCTTTTTTACGAGTTTTTTTTGAGGATAGAGGGTTTAAATCCTCAAGATGGTGTAATTTTCTTTTTTTGCTTTTACTTCTAGTAAACATGCCATAGTCTCCTAAATATTATTTATGTCGTTTTTAAAAACAGATTAATTTAAATTTATTTTAGAATATTTAAGTTATATTATGATATATATATGTTTAAATTTTTTTGATTTACGATGTCTCTTTTTAGGAAACATTTGATATTCTTATTAATTTAAGCAGGCTATTTATATACGCCTATAGATTATTAAAGGTTGTTTATTTCTTTATATTTTTCTTGAATACGGGATATTTGGGCTCTAATATTATCCTCTCTTCTATGTGCTATATACGGACGACTTGGTGGTTTTCTAGAATTATAATGCATATTTTTTTTAAGTTCATCTAACATACATTTTAAGGGGAGTTCATTCTCTAAAATAGAGAGACATTTTAATTCTGTAGGGCTAGATTTAATTAATTCTAGAATTTGTTTAGTAGGGTATATAGTAGGATATTTAGCCTTTGCAAGTGTACATATTTTTACTGTTGAAAATTTTAGTGAATGCATATGTCCAGATGCAGTAACGATATTATTAATAGTAATATTTCTATTATATTCTTTTATAGCGGTATTAAAGGCAGATACTTGATTTTTTATATTAAGACCATCATTTGTTAGAATACTTAATATAGTATTATTAAATTTTGTTTTATCATTATTACAATCAGATATATGTTTTAATACTTTAAATATATCATCTGAAGTTGGAGAGGTCGAATTATGATTATTATGGTTTGATTTAGAGGATTGCGGTATAGGTGGTTCTATAGATGTTTCTATAGGTTGGTTATTCGTTGAATAAATTTGATCATTTTTATTTTCTAGCATGAATTTAGTTATATCTTCTAAATTTATACCATTTGGAGTTTCTGATAGTTTTATTAGCTGTTCTTTTGTAAAAATAGTAGTATATACGGGAATATCAGGATAAATAGAGATTATATCTTTGGTTGAAACCATTGTATCTTCTATAGATAGATTTTTAGATGGGCAAGTATCATATATAGGGGTTGGAAATATTGTTGTTGAAGATAGATTCTCATCTTGGTTTGTGGAATTTGCAAGTTCTCTCCAATTATCTTCATCTACGGGAGCGAGGTTTTCGCATTGTTCTAGATTGTTAAAATTAATATCATCTTGAGGTGGGTCGGTTTCATTTATAAAATTTGCAAGCTCTCTCCAAT
>CAMTHN010000047.1 GCA_947072265.1 uncultured Clostridia bacterium
ACTAATATGTACCTACTTAAGAATTTTAAAACTATATATTATTTTACTGGTTTTATATTTAGTTATAAAAATATACAGTTTAAATATATTTATAAAAATTATATGGAGGAAAATAATGTTTCAAGAGATAAGAGAAAATAATACTTACAAAATGTTTTTAGATGGAAATTGGTTAAAATCAGAAAATCATATAAAAATTTATTCTCCAATTGATAATGAGTTTTTAGGCTCTATCCCTGCTATGAGTGAAAAAAATGTTTTAGAAGCAATAGATAGTTGTGAAAAAAACTTTAAAAATTGGAAATATATGACATTTTTTGATAGATGTAAGATACTTCTTTCATCTGCTGATAAATTGTTTGAAAATAGAGAAGAAATTGCAAATATTTTAACTAAAGAAATTTCTAAAGACTATAAAAGTTCTTTAACAGAAGTTGTTAGAAGCGTGGATTTAATTAGAGAGATTGTTGCAGAAGCAAAAAGAATAAATGGAGAAGTCTTATTTGGAGATAGAATGTCATCTCAAACAAAAAATAAATTATGTATAGTAAGTAGGGAAGCGATTGGTACCGTTTTAGCAATTTCACCATTTAATTATCCTATAAATTTATCTGTTTCAAAAATTGCACCTGCTCTTATTATGGGAAATACAGTTTTATTTAAACCAGCAACCCAAGGATCTATATCAGCATTACTTTTAATACGAACTCTAGAGCTTGGAGGACTTCCAAAAGGTATAATAAATACTCTAATAGGAAAAGGTTCTATTATAGGTCCTATAATCTCTAAATCTCGTAAGATAGGAATGGTGAATTTTACTGGAAGCACAGCTATTGGTGAAAGTTTATCAAATTCTTTTGGAATGATTCCTATGACTATGGAACTAGGAGGAAAAGATGCCGCTATTGTTCTATCTGATGCAGATTTGGAAGATGCGTCGGAAAATATAGTTCAAGGTGCATTTAGCTATTCTGGACAAAGATGTACAGCTATAAAACGTGTTTTAGTAATGAAAGATGTTTCTGAGGAATTAAAGAAATTGATTAAGCATAAAGTTTCTAAATTAACAGTAGGGAATCCTTTCGATAATTGTACCATAACACCATTAATTAGTGATGATGCTGCTAATTTTGTTGAAAATCTTATAGATGATGCGGTTTCAAAAGGTGCTGTTAGATATACTACTGGAAAAAGAAATAAAAATCTTTTATATCCAACTATTCTAGAAAATGTTACTTTAGATATGGATATTGCTTTTGAGGAACCTTTTGGTCCAGTTCTACCCATAATTGAAGTTGATTCTATTCAAGAGGCTATAGAAATTAATAATAAATCTATATATGGATTACAGACTTCTGTTTTTGGAAAAAATATAGATAAAATATTTAATTTAGCAGATAAATTAGATTCTGGAACAATAAATATAAATGGAAAAAGTGAAAGGGGACCTGATAATTTTCCATTTTCAGGTATAAAATCGTCTGGTATGGGGGTTCAGGGAATTAGGTATTCTTTAGAAGCTTCATCTAGAATTAAATCTATTGTTTTAAATAAAAAATAAAAAATAAAAAATAAAACGATACATTTTGTATCGTTTTATTTTTTATTTTTTATTTAAATCAGATGATCTTGATATAAAATGTGTATGCAGCATATGATATGAAATTTTTGATAAAGGTTTTGTATAAAATTCAGAATATAACTTTTGTATATCTGGGTTATTATGAGAGCATCTAATTTCAACACCTTTATCTTTATTAGATAAAGATTCTATTCTTTGTAGTCTAACTTTATTAGCTAGAGATCTTTTCACTTTTGGTTGTCCGCCTCCGGAGATACATCCTCCAGTACAGGTCATAACTTCCATAAAGTCAAATTCTACTATACCCTGAACTAATTTATCTAACATTATTTTAGCATTATTTATACCATTTACAATAACTATTCTAACTGTTGTTGATTCTAAATTCACAGTAATTTTTTTAATACCTTCTAAATCTTGAATATTTGATATCTCCATTATATCTTTAGGGGGATTTTTTTGATTTAAAAAGTAATATGCAGATCGTATAGAAGCTTGTGCAACTCCACCAGTGTTTCCAAAGATTATACCTCCACCAGATCCTCTTTCCATAAGATCATCAAATTCACTAGTTTTATCTAACGATTTAAAATTTATGTTATTTAATTTTATCATATCAGCAAGTTCAACAGTTGTTATACTTATATCTGTATCTCTCATTTCTTTTTTATTATAAAGGGAAGAAGAATTATACTCAGGTCTATGAGCTTCAAATTTTTTAGCTGTACAAGGAGTTATAGATACTGTTACAATATCTTCTGGATTTAGATTATTTTTTTCAGCAAAATAAGTTTTGATGGCTGGAGTTTGTATAGATATAGGACTTTTAGTAGTAGATAAATTATCAATAAATTGAGGATAATATGTTTCTAGATATTTAACCCACGCAGGACAACAGCTTGTAAACATAGGCATAGTTTTATTATTTTGAATTCTATCTATTAACTCTGATGCTTCTTCCATTATTGTTAAATCTGCCCCAAAAGTTACGTCTAATACATAATCAAATCCAATTTTTCTTAAAGCATCAACCATTTCTCCTTCACAATATGCCCCAGGTTCTTCTCCAAAAGGCTCTCCTATTGCAACACGAACAGCAGGGGCGGTTAACGCTATAACAATTTTATTTGGATTATTTATAGCATCTATAGTTTCAGAAATATCAGATTTAATCAATAGAGCATCTTTAGGACATGTTTGAATACATTGTCCACAGTTTATACATAATCCAATATCTCCTGTTTTTTCAAGAGTATAGTGTCCATCAACTTTTGAATTTTGTTCACATGTTTTTTTGCATATTTTACAATTTATACATTTGTCTTCATGATAAACTATAGAAACATTATCATCTTCAATTATTACAGCAGTATCACGTAATTTATATTTATCCATTATAAGTCCTCCATATTTTTAATAAAAATCTAATATGATTATAAATTATATCTAATATATAATTTATAATCAATAATATTAAATAATATTATATTTATTTTTTATTCTTAAAACCCTTTTTTTAATTGTTTTATATATAATAACCATAAATATTACATTTGAAAAAGCATGAACAGAGTCGAAATAAAACCCAGAAATAATAGTTGAAATTATAGAAGGTATAGACATATTTTCGCCTAATGATAAAATAGGCATTAGATTTACAATTAACCCATATAAATATCCCATTATAAAAGAAAACAAATATAATATAAAATTATTTTCAATTTTTTTATTATAAAAAAATCCAGATATATATCCATTTATTCCCCATGCAAACATTTGAAATATCGTCCAAGGACCTTGTCCAAAAAAGAAATTAGATATAAATCCAGATAAAGCACCTATTAAAAATCCATATTTTTTTCCAAATAGGATTCCAGATATTATAACAATAGCAGATGTTGGCTTAAATTGTGGGATAGAAAAAAATAATATACGTCCAACCACAGCTATAGATGTCATAACACATATGCATATTATATTAATAGCTTTTGGTTTTTCTTTTTCCAAATCAATAAAAGAAATAAAAATTATTATATATAAAATAGATGTAATTTGTGAATATATATATTTGCTATTAAAATAAAATATAGATAAATATGATAATAGTCCTATAATTATAATTGAAATATATTTTATTATAGTATATTTATTTATATTCATTTATATTTCCCCAAGCATTTTCAAAGTCTTTAAATGTAATTAAATTTTCAATTACATTTTGTGTAATAATATTTGTAGATGTTGTGTAAAACATGTTATTACAAAACATATTTCTTGTAGAATCATATAATGCAATCTCTCCATCAAATAATAGCGCAGATGTTTTTGAATATTCTCCTGCAAATTCTATATCATGTGTGATATAAATAATTGTTATACCTAAATTATTTATATCATTCAAAACATTTCCTATTTTTAATTTTGTTCTTTCATCTAAATTTTTTGTAGGCTCATCCATAATAAGTAGATCAGGCCTATGTAAAATGGATTTAGCTATAGCGACTTTTTGTAATTCTCCTCCACTTAAGTCGTATGGATGTTTATCCAAAAGATTATCTATTTCCAATTTTTTTATAATATCTGTATAAGGGTTTTCTTTAATATAAAATCTGCTTAATTCTTCTTTTATAGAGTCTTTTATAAATAATGGTAATACTTCTTGTGGAAGATATGATATATTTAATAAAAAATTATTTTTCTTTTTATATTTTTTATTAAATATAATTTTTCCATGGTTTGGCTTATATATCGATAAAATATTTTTTAAAAGAGTTGTCTTACCAGATCCATTTCCTCCTATTATAGAAACCATATCTTTTTTATTTATTTTTAGATTACAATTTTTTAAAATATGATTGTTTGAGTCTTCATATTTGTAGTATAAATTTTCTATTTTAAATATATTTTCTTCTATATTTTTTTTACAAATAGGAATAATTTCATCTGTTAGTTTTTTTGTAATGAATTTATTATATGTATTAATAATTTTGATAGATTGGTTAATATTTATTGGAGTTATATTTTTTTTATCTATATGTTTTATAATTTTAATAAAATTTGGAACAAATATTAAATTAGAATTTTTTTCTTCATCTTTATAGATAAAATCTATAAAATCATTTTTGTTTCCATAAAAATTTATATTACCGTTATTCATTAAAACTATTTTATCTGAAATCTCAAAAAAATTAGATATATTTTGTTCAGATATTAAAAAAGTTGTTGATGAATTTGATTTTAATTTTTTTATAGTATTAATAAAATTATCGGATGCTATTGGATCAAGTTGTGATATTGGTTCATCTAATATTAATATTTTTGGATTCATTATTAATATTGATGCTAGATTAACCATTTGTTTTTCTCCACCAGAAATTTTGTTAGATGACTTATTATATATATTATTTAGATTAAAATAGCATGATATTTCTGCTATTTTTCTTTTCATAATGTCTATTGGTGTATTTAGATTTTCTAGACCAAATGCAAGTTCGCTCCAAACTTTTTCCGTTATAAATTGTGTAGAGATATCCTGACCTAGATATCCTATATGTTTATTTAACATTTCTTTTGAAAACTTTTGGAGAGATATATTTTCTAAATATATCTCTCCTTTTTTTTCTCCATATGGCAATAATTCTATCTTTAAATTTTTTAAAAGAGTTGTTTTTCCGGATCCAGATAGACCAATAAATAAAATTAATTCACCTTTATTTATAGATAAATTTATATTTTTTAATATAAATTTATTATTATTATTATATTTAAAAGAAAAATTATCAAATTTTATTATTTCCATTTTAGATTTCCTTTTTATAAAAAAATATAGGTAAAAAACACAAAATCAAAAAAGATATATATGATATTGATGAAAATATCTTGTT
>CAMTHN010000048.1 GCA_947072265.1 uncultured Clostridia bacterium
ATTATACATAATAGAATTAGGGTATTTAATATTATAAAATAAGAGAGGTATATGATATGAAAGGAATAATTCTTGCTGGAGGAACAGGGACAAGACTATTTCCGTCAACTATTGCTTGTTCAAAACAAATGTTATCAGTATATGATAAGCCTATGATTTATTATCCTCTATCAGTTTTAATGTTATCAGGAATAAGAGAGATATTGGTTATTGTTACAGAAAGAGATATAGAGTTATTCAGGTCTCTTTTAGGAGATGGTGCTAAGTTGGGTATAAGCATAGAATATGCGATTCAGGATAAACCAAGGGGTCTTGCAGATGCCTTTATAGTTGGAGCTGATTTTATAGGATTAGATAGTGTATGTTTAATTTTAGGAGATAATATATTTTATGGAGATAACTTTACAAAAAGGCTATCGAAAATTGCAAAAGATATTCAAGGTGGTGTTATATTTGGATATCATGTAACGAATCCAAATGAGTTTGGAGTTGTAGAGTTTGATAAAAATGGTAAAGCAGTATCTATAGAAGAAAAACCGATTATTGCTAAATCTAATTATGCTATACCAGGATTATATTATTATGACAATAATGTTGTGGAAATAGCTAAAAGTATAAAACCATCTGGAAGAGGAGAACTAGAGATAACGTCTATCCATTCGGAATATCTTAAACAGGGGAAATTACAGGTTGAAATTTTTGGAAGAGGAACAGTCTGGTTAGATACAGGAAATCATAAAGATATGTTAGATGCGGCCATTTTTGTAGAAGCTATACAAACAAGACAGGGGCTATATGTAGCTTGTTTGGAAGAGATAGCCTATAGAAAAAAATATATAGATAAAAAAAGATTGATAGAACTAGGCGAATCTTTAAAATCTACTGAATATGGAAAGTATATTTTATCTATATCGGATGACAATTTTTTTGAAGGAGAATAATATTTGAATATATATGTAATAGGAAGTAATGGACAATTAGGAAATGAAATTAGAAGTATCTATGAAAAAAATAAATCTGAAATAGGTTTAGTTGATTTTAATTTTAAAGAAAATAAATTTATATTTTTAGATAAAGAAGAGATAGATATTTGTAAAATTGAAAATATCTATAAGATTTTTGAAAAAGAAAATCCAGATGTTATAATAAATTGTGCTGCATATACAAATGTAGATAATTGTGAGACAGATATAGATACAGCATTTAACGTTAATTGTATAGGAGCTAAAAATTTAGCTATTGCAGGGGAAAAATATAAAGCAAAATTGTTACATGTATCTACAGATTATGTTTTTTCAGGAGATGGACAAGTTCCATATAGGGAATATGATATAACTATTCCTAGTAGTGTTTATGGAAAAACAAAACTAATGGGAGAGGAATATGTAAAACAATTTAGCAGTAGATATTTTATTATAAGAACAGCATGGCTTTATGGATATATAGGAAATAATTTTGTAAAAACTATAATGAAAATTGCAAAAGAAAAAGAAGAAATAAAGGTTGTAGATGACCAAAGAGGAAATCCAACAAATGCAAATGATTTGGCCCATCATATAATGGCATTATTACAAACAGAAGATTATGGAATTTATCATTGTGTTGGTAAAGGTGAATGTAGCTGGTATGATTTTGCCAAACAAATAGTTGAGTATAGCGGAATATCGTGTAAAGTCTATCCTTGTACTACAGAAGAATATCCAAGACCAGCGAAAAGACCGTCTTATTCTTGTTTAGATAATATGATGTTTAGATCAACCATTGGAGATAGTATGAGAGAGTGGAAGATTGCTTTAAAAGATTTTATAAGTAAAATATAGGAGTTGTTATTTTGAAAACATATTTAGTTACAGGTGGAGCTGGATTTATCGGATCTAATTTTATACTGTATATGATTAAAAAATATGGAAATGGTATAAGAATAATAAATATAGATAGTTTAACATATGCAGGAAATTTAAAAAATTTAGAATCTGTTTTGGAAAGTGACAATTATAAATTTTTTAAACATGATATATGTAATTATAATGAAATTAAAGTTATATTTAAAAAATATAATATAGATTATGTTGTGAATTTTGCAGCGGAAAGTCATGTGGATAGGAGTATAGAAAATCCTGAAATATTTGCACAAACAAATATTTTAGGAACACTTAATTTATTAAATATAAGTAAAGAGATATGGGAAATATCTTGCGGAGTTTATAAAGCTGGTGTTAAATTTTTACAAGTTTCTACAGATGAAGTTTATGGGTCTTTAGGAGATACAGGCTATTTTTTAGAAGAAACTCCCATAGATCCACATAGCCCTTATTCTGCTAGCAAAGCTTCGGCTGATTTATTTGTAAAAGCATATAGTGACACGTATAAATTACCAATAAATATAACTAGATGTTCTAATAATTATGGACCATATCAATTTCCAGAAAAATTGATTCCTCTTATAATAAATAATGTTCTAAATAAAAAACATATTCCAATATATGGAGATGGATTACAAATAAGAGATTGGCTATATGTTGATGACCACTGTCGTGCAATAGATATGGTTATAAATAAAGGTGATTTATCAGAAGTTTATAATATTGGTGGTCATAATGAAAAAACAAATATTTATATAGTTAAAACTGTTATAGATTATATGAAGAGTAGATACAATATAGTCTATGATGATAATTTGATTAAATATGTTGAAGATAGAAAAGGTCATGACAGAAGATATGGAATAGATCCATATAAAATAAAAAAAGATATTGGTTGGATTCCAGAGATTATGTTTGACAAAGGAATAGAGACGACTATAGATTGGTATATGCAAAATAAACAATGGATATCAGAAGTTACCTCTGGAGGATATCAAGACTATTATAAAAATATATAGGATAGAAGGACTTTTATATGGGATGTTTTAAATTTATAGAAACAGAAATAGAGGGTTTATTTATAATAGAGACAAAAGTATTTGGTGATAATAGAGGGTATTTTTTAGAATCATATAATTATGAAGACTTTAAGGCAAATGGATTAGATATGACTTTTGTTCAAGATAATCAATCAGGATCTGTTAAAAATGTTCTTAGAGGACTACATTTTCAAAAAAACAATCCACAAGGAAAACTTGTTAGAGTTTTAAAAGGTGAAGTTTTAGATGTTGTTGTAGATATTAGAAAAGGAAGTAAAACTTTTGGAAAGTGGAAGTCTGTTTTATTAAATGAAGAAAACAGAACAATGTTTTATGTTCCAGAAGGATTTGCCCATGGATTTGTTGTTATGTCTGATTATGCAGAATTTGCATATAAATGCACAAATTTTTATGACCCTTCTGATGAAGGTGGATTGATATGGAATGATCCAGATGTTGGAATAGATTGGAAAGTAGATAATTTATCTGATATTAGTTTGTCTGATAAAGATAAAAAAAATCCATTTTTAAAAGAACTATAAAAATAAAGACAAATAAATTTTTTATAGTTAGGGGGGATAGATTGAAATATTATATACAAACATTTAATAAATATCTATATCTTTTGTTTAATCTTATATCAAAAGATTTTAAAATTAAATATAGGCGGTCAATATTAGGAATTTTATGGAGTATATTAAATCCAGTGCTAATGATGGTGGTTATAACTGCAGTATTTTTAAATTTATTTAAATTTGAAATTGATAATTTTCCGATTTATTATTTAACAGGATCAACTATATTTTCTTTTTTTACAGATGCAACAACATCTTCTATGACATCTATAGTTGGATCGGGACAGATAATAAAAAAAATATATATTCCAAAATATATATTTCCTCTACAAAAGTGTCTATTTTCATTTGTCAATTTATTTTTTTCACTTATAGCATTAGTTATAATGATAATTATTTTAAAATTTGAAGTAACATATACAGTAATATTAGCACCAATACCAATAATATATATACTTATTTTTTCATTAGGAATTAGTTTGATATTATCATCTTTAACAGTATTTTTTAGAGATATAGTTCATTTATATGGAGTTATAACGACTATTTGGATGTACTTTACTCCTATAATATATCCAGAAAATATATTAAGCGATAGTATGCTTAAACTAATCTCTTTTAATCCATTATATCATTATGTAGGATATTTTAGAGATGTTGTTATGTATGGAAAAATACCAAGTTTAAAAGTAAATATTATATGTATATTTTTTTCTATTATAACGTTGATAATAGGATCTATAATTTTCAAGCGAACTCAAGATAAATTTGTGTTACACATATGAATGATAAGATAGGAGATATATGTATGAACTCAGTGCAGATATCTAATGTTTCTATGCATTTTAATACAAACAAACAAAAAATGAATAGTTTAAAAGAATATTTTATAGGTTTAATAAAAAGACAGGTTGATTATAGTAAATTTATAGCATTAAATGATATATCTTTAAATATTGAAAAAGGTAGTGTTGTTGGAATAGTTGGATTAAATGGAAGCGGAAAAAGTACGTTATTAAAGATAATAGCTGGTGTTTTAAAACCAACAAAAGGAAAGATAATTGTAACAGGAGTTATAGCTCCTTTAATAGAGCTTGGTGCTGGATTTGATATGGAGTTGACAGCTAGGGAAAATATATATTTAAATGGTGCTGTTTTAGGATTTAGCAAAAAGATGATTCAAAGTAAATTTGAAGATATTGTTGATTTTTCTGAAGTTCGAGAATTCATTGATGTTCCTATGAAAAATTATTCTTCTGGAATGGTTGCAAGGATAGCATTTGCCATAGCGACAATTGTTAATCCAGATATTTTAATAGTGGATGAAATTTTATCTGTAGGAGATTTTCAGTTTCAAAAAAAATGTGAAGATAGAATTTCGGAGATGATGAAAAATAATACGACTGTTATAATTGTTTCCCATAGTATAGAACAGATAGAACGACTTTGTAAAAGAGTTATTTGGATTGAAAAAGGAATACTTAAAATGAATGATAGTACAGATATTGTTTGTGAAGCGTATAAAAATAGTTAAATATATAAGATATAGCTTTTAGGCTATATCTTATATATTTTGGTAGGAGAGATATAATGAACCAAGAAGTATTAAACATTATAACATATTATATTAATAGCGTAGATTCAGTTGATTATAATAATATTATAGTAGAAATGTTAAAAGAAATACAAAAGATAGATGGATATATAAGTGTCGAAGTTATAGAATATATTTCAAAAAATATGTATTTAAAAATTAGTTTTATAGAAGGTGTTATAAAAAGAAACAAAAGTTTAAAAAATAAATTATGTAAAACAATAATATTGTGCACAGGACCAAGATGTATGAAAAAGGGATCTTATGAAATGTTAAAACTTATAGAAAAAGATTATAACAATTTTAAATTGGAAACAAAAAATTGTTTTAGAGATTGTGGAAAAGGTCCAAATTTGTCTATAGATGATAAAATATATAATGG
>CAMTHN010000049.1 GCA_947072265.1 uncultured Clostridia bacterium
CATAATATTTTGATATCTTATATAACCTCTAAAATAGATTCTATTATTAAAAAAATTTAAAGGAGTTTGCTTTATTAAATATATTGCCGTCAGATTTAAAAAACTTGGAACCATACATTATTATTTTTCAAAAAATGATAATATATCAAATAAAAATAAAGTAGTTGTCGAAACACCTAAAGGTATTAAATGTTTAAACATATTAAAAATTTATGACAAAATGCCTAATTTAGAAAAATCTGATCCTATAGACGAAATTATTCGTATTGCTACACAAGATGATCTTAATTTAATTGAGTTGAACAAAGAAAAATCAACAATTGCTTTTTCTACATGCTTAAAAAAAATAAAAGAACATAAACTAGAAATGAAATTAATTGAAGTAGAATATACCTTTGATTCATCAAAAATTATATTCTACTTCACAGCAGATGGACGTATCGACTTTCGTAATATTGTTAAAGATCTTGCTTCTATATTTAAAAAAAGAATAGAACTAAGACAGATTGGTGTTAGAGATGAAGCTAAAATTATTGGAAGTCTTGGAATTTGTGGACAAACCCTATGTTGTTCAAGATTTTTAACAGATTTTCAATCTGTTTCAATTAAAATGGCTAAAGAACAAAACCTTTCTTTAAATCCTACTAAAATTTCTGGAAGATGTGGTCGTCTAATGTGCTGTTTAAAATATGAACAAGATACTTATTCCTATCTTCTTTCAACATCCCCTAAAATCGGAACTAGAGTTAAACTAGACAATGATTTGGGTGTTATTATTGATATTAATATTTTAAATGGAAATATTAAAATAAAATTAGACAATAAACCTGATGCTATTCCAACTTCAACAAATTTAAAAAACATAATAATAATATAATTATTATATATTGTTTTTATTGTTTTTATTGTTTTTTATGGTAGAATAGTTTTGTACTTTTATTAGAAAAGGAGGGTTTATTAATGGCTTATTTTATTAACGATGATTGTATTAATTGTGGTGCTTGTGCTGTAGAATGTCCTGTTTCTTGTATAACTGCTGGAGATACAAAACATATTATAGATGCAAGTGTTTGTATAGATTGTGGGACTTGTAATTCTGTTTGTCCTGTCGATTCTCCAAATCCTGCATAACTATATTTTTATAAAAAAAGAGCCAGATTAAAATCTGGCTCTTTTTCTAATTATTTTCAAATTGACTATAATATAAAATTTTATAAAATCCGTCTTCGTTTAAAATTAAGTCATCATGTCTTCCGTGCTCAATAATATCCCCATCTTTCATAACCATTATTATATCTGCATCCTTTATTGTCGATAATCTATGTGCTATTACAAATGTTGTTCTATTTTTCATAATTTTATTCATAGCCTTTTGTATTAAAACCTCTGTCCTAGTATCTACAGAACTTGTTGCTTCATCTAATATAAGAATTTTTGGATTAGATATAACAGCCCTTGCAATAGTTAAAAGTTGTTTTTGTCCCGCAGAAACATTGCTTGCTTCTTCATTTAAAATCATATCATATCCATCTGGAAGCGTTCTTATGAACTGATCTGCATAAACCATCTTGCTAGTGTTTATAATTTCTTCATCTGTTGCTCCTAATTTTCCATAAGCTATATTATCTTTTATAGATCCTTTAAAAAGCCATGTATCCTGTAATACCATTCCATATAAAGACCTTAAATCTTCTCTTGTTATATCATAAATATTAATTCCATCTATTTTTATACAACCTTTATCAGCATCATAAAATCTCATTAAAAGATTTATAAGTGTTGTTTTTCCTGCCCCTGTTGGACCTACTATTGCTATCTTCTGTCCCTGCTTTATTTCAATATTACAATTATTTATAAGAGGATTTTCTTTGTTATATCCAAATGTTATATTATCAAAAGTTACATCACCTTTTATATCTTCTTTAATTACCAAAGTATTTTTTTCTTTAATTTCTTCTTCTTGATCTAAAAGTCCAAAAACTCTATCAGCAGAAGCAACAGTTGACTGAAGTACATTCATCACCTGTGCTATCTGTGATATTGGCATCATAAAGTTTTTTATATATTGTATAAATGATTGTATCCTACCAACTCCTATAACACCTTGTACAACCAAATATCCGCCTAATATACTTATTAAAACATAACCTATATTAGATGCTAATGTAATAACTGGCATCATAATACTTGTTGCAAATTGGGATGTCCATGAATTTTTATATAATTTATCATTTAAATCTTCAAACTTTTTTATACTTCTCTTTTCTTGATTAAAAGTTTTTATAATATTATGTCCACTATAAACTTCTTCAACAAGACCATTTATTTTACCTAGATATTCCTGTTGTCCTTTATAAAATTTTTGAGAATTTTTTATTACAATCATAGAAAATAACAATGATAATGGAACTGTTAATAAAGCTACTATTGTCATCCAAAAATTTATCAAAAACATCATAGCTATAATTCCCACAATTGTAACTAATGAGGTTATAAATTGTGTTAAAATTTGCTGTAATGATGTATTTATATTTTCTATATCACTAGTTATTCTACTTAAGATATCCCCCTGACTGTTTGTATCAAAAAATTTTAAAGGTAGATTATTTATTTTTATTATTACATCTTTTCTTAAATTATATATAGCTTTTTGTGAAACTTTAGACATAATATATATCTGAATATATGAAAAAACTTGGGCAATTATATAAACGCATAGCAATAAAATCAACATATAACCTATCTTATTAAAATCTATTCCACCAGTACCTTTAAAAATATTTACAGAACCATCAGCAATAATATTAGTTACGCTCCCTAGTATCATTGGGCCTAAAACCACAAATATTGTACTTATAATAGAAGTTATAATTGCTACAATTAAAGACTTTTTATATTTACTTAAATATCTATAAATCCTTTTTATAGTTATACCAAAATTAATAGATGATTTAGGAGGATTAGGATTCGTATTTTTATTCCCCACTTTTTAGCTCCTCCTTTGATAATTGCGATTCTGCAATTTCTTTGTAAATTTCACAATTATTTATTAAATCTTTATGAGCCCCATATCCCACAATTTCACCTTTGTCTAAAACTAATATATTATCAGAATCTTTTATAGACATAATCCTTTGTGCTACAACTATAACTACACTATTTTTTGTAATATTTTTTAATTTTTTTCTAACTTCTCTATCAGTCTTATAGTCTAGTGCAGAAAAACTATCATCGAAAATATATACATCAGCATCTTTTATAATCGCCCTTGCTATTGCTATCCTTTGCTTTTGTCCTCCTGAAAAATTCTTTCCACCCTGCGCTACATTTTCATTAAATTTATCAGGTTTTTTTTCTATAAAATTTAGGCTGCTAGATATTTCACAAGCTTGTATTATCTCTTCTTGTGTAGCCTCTTTTTTGCCAAACCTTAAATTTTCTTCTATTGTTCCTGTAAAAAGAGTTGCTTTTTGTGGAACAAGGCCAATTTTATTTCTTAATTCCAATTGGGTATAATCTTTTATGTTTTTTCCATTTATTATAATTTCACCAGAATCAATATCATACATCCTTGGTATAAGATTCACTATTGTAGATTTTCCACTTCCTGTGCTTCCTATTATAGATAATGTTTTTCCTTTTTCAACTCTAAAACTTATATTAGATAATGCCATTTCTTCTGCTTTTTGATATTTAAAACACACATCTTTAAACTCTACATAAATTTCATTATTTAAATTTTTATAATCTGCTTTTTTATCTAATATTTCATCTTTTATAGAAAATTCTTTATTTAAAACTTCTGCAACTCTTTCGGCAGATACAGAAGCTTTTGGATACATCACCAATATAAATGACATCATCATCATGGATATCATTATCTGCATAACATACTGTGTGAAAGCTATAACTTCTCCTACAGCCATCTCGTTTAAAGAAACTTTTTTTGCCCCAAACCACATTATAACAATTATAGTTACATTTAAAGTCAGCATTATTCCTGGTCCCATTAGTCCCATTATTTTCTGAACCTTAACTGTTATGTCAGAAAGATTCTTATTTGATTTGTCAAATCTATTTTTTTCATAATCGGTTGTCCTAAATGCTTTTATAACTCTTAGCCCTGTCAAATTTTCTCTTGCTATTAAATTTAATCCATCTAATTTAGACTGGATAACCTTATATATAGGCATTGCAGCAAATGCAATTGTGACAACTACACCTGCTAAAATAGGTATTGCTATTAAAACAATTCCCGACAAAGATTTATTTACATTATATGCCATAACAAATCCGCCAACAGTCATTATAGGTGACATAATAACTATTCTTAAAAACATAATAAGAAAATTTTGTATCTGTGTTATATCATTTGTTGTTCTTGTTATTAGTGATGTAGCGCCAAATTGATCTATATCTGTTAGACTAAATCCCTGTATCTTATCAAATATACTTGACCTTAGATTTTTGCATACACCAGCTGAAACTTTTGCAGATACAAACCCTACCGTTATTGACATAATACCACTTAATAAAGAAAACATAAGCATAAAAACCCCTGTTTGTATTATATATCCTACATCGCTGTTTATAATACCTACATCTATTATATTAGACATCAAAGTTGGAAGGGTTAAATCTGAAAATGCTTGTACCACTGTAAATAATAATATCAATATTATTAAAAAACTATACTTCTTAAAAAATTTAGCTATCTTAAACAAAATATTCTCCTATCTATTATTTTATAAATCAATATCACTTATTGTATTAAGAAAAATCTTATAAATCTCTATTGGACTTTGTTTAAACTTGCTTTCCATAAACTCCGCCTGATTTATATCAGGAGCAAATATTTTAAAACTAAGTAGATCTGAACCTATATCTGTTATTCTACATTCTAATACATATCCATCTTCCACCTTATGTATAATTGAAATATAATCCTTATTTTTCCTATATTCCGCTAAAAATTTAACCGTTAATCTAACAACTTTTTTTCTTAAAGAATTTGGAATATTATTTCTTAATCTATCTGCTGTTTCTATGCCTAAATTTTGTATTTTTAAAAAATTTTTTCCATTATATTCATCTATAGATATATGATTGCTTTTTAACAGATCACCTATTGCATCTGAAAATAGAAAATAATTAACAAACCCTTCATTATAAAATATAGACGCCATCTGTTCTTTTGTTATTCTATCTTTTATACAGCTTAAGGTATAACATATCAATATTTTTGCATCATATATCTCCCTAATTCCCCCTGGGCCAACTCCTGCTAAATAATTATCCACTTTTTCATCTCCTTTGAAATGATAGCTAATACTATATTAAAAGATCTGTATAATTTATAATAGATTTTTATATAGTTATATTATATAATGTAACCATATTATTTTCAACATTGATTTTTATCACATAGGAATGAAAGG
>CAMTHN010000050.1 GCA_947072265.1 uncultured Clostridia bacterium
GGAATAATATGTTTTAAGCTTTTTAATGCCATCATAAATTTTATATGAGATATCTTATACAAAAATATTATATTAAAAATGACAAATATAAAACTATATAAATTTTGAGAAATAAATATTGTTATCATATAAATCATTGTTAAAAAAAATTTATTCCGTGGATCTAGTTTATGTATAAATGATTCTCCTGGAAAATATTGACCAATAGTTATATCTTTTATCATATATTTTCTCCTTTTTTTAAAAGAGAGGAAACCATATTAACACCATCTTCAACAGTCAATATACTTTTATCTATCTTTATACCCTTTTTTTCTAATTCCATAAAAATTCTAGAAATTTGGGGAATAGATAATCCTATTTCATCTAACCTATTAAACATAGAAAAAATATTATCAGTAAAATCATAAAAAAGTTTTTTTCCTTTATTCATAACAAGTATTTTAGATGCATATTTAGCAACATCTTCCATACTATGGGTAACAAATATTATAGTACTATTCGTTTCTTTATGAAATTTAGATATATTATCAAGGATAAGTTTTTTCCCCATCGGATCTAAACCAGCAGTTGGCTCATCTAAAACTAAAACTTTTGGACGCATAGCCATTACCCCTGCAATAGCAACCCTTCTCTTTTGACCACCTGATAATTCGAATGGACTTTTATTTAAAATATCTTGTGATAAACCAACAATAGATAAAACACTTTGTATTCTTTCATCTATTTCATTTTTAGACAAACCCATATTTTTCGGACCAAAAGATATATCTTTATAAACATTTTCCTCAAAAAGTTGATATTCAGGATACTGAAAAACGAGTCCTATATTAAATCTCGTTTTTAATAACAAAGATTTATTTTCCCAAATATTTTCCCCATCTATAATAACTTTTCCTTTTGTTGGCTTTAAAGTTCCATTTAGATGTTTTATAAGGGTTGATTTTCCACATCCTGTATGACCTATTATTCCTATAAATTCCCCCTGATTAACATTAAAGTTTATAGAGTTTATAGCTGTTTTTTCAAAAGGAGTTCCTTTGCTATAAACATATGATATATCTTCTAATCTAATCATAAGATCCCTCTCTCTAATATTATAATTCCTTCTTTAGTAGATTAAATAAAAACTCTACACATTCATCTTCAAATAAAATATTATTTGGAAAATTTAAGCTATATTTTTTATTTAAATTATATATAAGTTCTGTCGCTTGAGGAAGATCCAAACCAATAGATTTTATTAATTCTATATTTGAAAAAGTATCTCTTGGAGAATTATCAGAAATTATTTTTCCTTTATCCATTAAAATAACTCTATTACTTAAAATGGCTTCTTCCATATAATGTGTTATTAATATTATAGTCTTTTTATGATTATTATTCAAATCTATTATTGTTTTCATAACTTCTTTTCTGCCACTTGGATCCAGCATTGCTGTTGGTTCATCTAAAACAATGCATTCAGGGTTCATTGCCAAAATCCCAGCAATGGCTACACGTTGTTTTTGTCCTCCAGAAAGCTGATGAACTCCGTGTTTTTTATAATCACTCATACCAACCATTTCTATTGCCTTATCTACCCTTTTTTTCATATCTTCTAAATGAACTCCTAAATTTTCTAAAGCAAAAGCAACATCTTCTTCTACAATAGTCGCCACAAGTTGGTTATCTGGATTTTGAAAAACCATACCTACTAATTGTTTTATATATAAAGATTTCTCAATATCTTTTGTAGAGATATTTTTTATAAAAACATCTCCTTTACTGGGTAATAATATCCCGTTAAGATGCTTTGCTAGCGTTGATTTTCCACATCCATTATGCCCTAAAATTGAAACAAATTCCCCCTGATCTATATTTAAATTTATATTATTTAATATGTCTATATTTTTATCACTATTATCATAATTAAAAAAAACATTTTGTGCATTAATAATATTCATATAAGTCTCCTAACAATGCCATATAGCAGTTGATCCACAAGGTAGTATCATACTATTTTTTTCTATAGGAATTCCTATTTCATCTGCAAAAAAACTTCCCCTAGAATATTTTTTGGATATACAAATTTTAAGAATACAATCCATAACAGACGGTGATAATCCTGATGTATAAGAATTGAGAATAAAGAACAAAGGATTATCACTAAGAATATCTACAACAGTTGAAACAAATTTATATATAGATTCTTCTAATTTCCAAACTTCTCCATTAGGACCTCTGCCATATGAAGGTGGATCCATAATTATTCCATCATAAAAATTTCCTCGCCTTATTTCTCTAAGAACAAATTTTTCACAATCATCAACTATCCATCTAATTTTATTAGAAGATAATTTAGATAATATAGAATTTTTTTTTCCCCATTCAATAATTTTTTTAGAAGCATCTACATGACAAACTTCTGCACCAGCACTAGAGGCTGCCAAAGTTGCAGCACCTGTATATCCAAAAAGGTTTAAAATTTTTATAGGTCTTTTAGATGATTCTATTTTTTCTTTTATAAAATCCCAGTTTACACTCTGTTCTGGAAAAAGCCCCATATGTTTAAATCCTGTTGGATATACTAAAAATTTTAAATTTTTATAGGATATATTTGTTTCAAATTCTTTTTTGTTTTTAAAAGACCACTCTCCCCCACCCTCAGAAGATCTAATATAATGACCATCATATATGTTCCATATTTTTGTATCTTTTGGCGTGTTCCATATAATTTGTGGATCTGGTCTAATCACTCTATAATTTCCCCATGTTTCTAATTTTTCTCCTGAAGAACAATCTAATATTTTATAATCTTTCCATCCTTCCGCTACTCTCATTATATATTCAACCCTTTTTTTATCTTTTCAACTATTTTTTCTGCTATAGCTTTAATAATATCCGCATCTTTTCCTTCTACCATAACTCTTATTATTGGCTCTGTTCCAGAAGGTCTAACTACTATTCTTCCATTATATGCCAATTCATCTGATAAAGTAGATATTAAAGATTTTATATATTCTTCTTCAAGAATATTTTTATCCCTTATATCAGTTAAAACTATATTATATAAAAGTTGTGGATATTTTTTTATTTCTGAAGAAACTTCAAAAAGGCTTTTCCCATAATCTTTTAAAATTTTCATAATATATAAAGCAGAAATCTGTCCATCTCCTGTAGTAGAATAATCTTTTAATATTATATGTCCCGATTGTTCACCACCTAAATTATATCCACCCTCAATCATTTTTTCTAAAACATTTTTATCTCCAACATCTGTAACAATAGTATTTATATTATTATCTTTACAATATTGAATAACTCCCATATTAGTCATAGTTGTCATAACTAAAAAGTCTTTATTTAAAATATTTTTATCTTTTAAATATTTAGATATAATACCTAATATAAAATCTCCATCTATCACATTTCCAAATTCATCAACCAAAATACATCTATCCGCATCTCCATCAAAAGCAACTCCAAAATCAAGTTTATTTTGAATAACATAGTCAGATATATTTTCTATATATGTAGAACCGCATTTATTATTAATATTTTTTCCATCTGGTAGATCATCTATGATATGACAATCAATACCTAGTTTTGTAAAAAGTTTAAAAGCTGTTCTAGACGCACTTCCATTACTACAATCTACTCCAACTTTAAATGAAAATTGTTCTTTTTTAAATATATTTTCTATATAATCTATATACCTATCACATGCAAAATTATTTTTTGTAACTATCCCAATCTCATCAAAATCAGCCATATGGTCATCTATATTAGAATCTATATTTTTTTCAATTTGCATTTCTTGATCATCAGATAGTTTATATCCATCTTTTCCAAATACTTTAATACCATTAAATTCATAACTATTATGAGATGCTGATATCATAATTCCACAATCTGCAGAATATTTTTTTACAAAAAATGGAATTGCTGGAGTTGGAACAATCCCAACTAATTCAATATCACAACCAAAAGAAGAAATTCCCCCTATAAGAGATGACTCTATCATGTCACATGATAATCTTGTGTCTTTTCCTATAATTACTTTTATAGGTTTTTTTTCAATATTATTTTTATTTAAATAATATGATATAGACTTTCCAATTTTACAACAAAAATCACATGTTAAAAATCTATTAGCAACACCTCTTATTCCATCTGTTCCAAAATATTTTCCCATTAATACGCCTCCTTAGAATTATAAAATTAATAAATTAGTCTTTTTTATCTATACCACAATGTTTATACCCAAGATGAGTGACTAATCTTCCTCTACTAGTTCTAGACAAAAAACCTATCTGCATTAAATATGGCTCATAAACATCTTCTATAGTTACAGTTTCTTCTCCTAATGTTGCTGATAACGTATCAAGTCCAACAGGACCTCCGTTATAATAGTTTATTATTGTCATTAGTATACTTCTATCAATTTCATCTAATCCTATTTCATCTATTCCAAGTTTAGATAAAGCCATATCAGCTATCCCTAAATCTATCTTTCCATCACCTTTTACAATAGCAAAATCTCTAACTCTATTAAGTATTCTATTAGCAATTCGTGGAGTTGCTCTTGACCTTTTTGCTATTTCCACAGCTCCGTCTAGATTACATCCAATTTTTATAATATCTGAAGCTCGTAAAACTATATCTGTAAGTTCTTCAACAGAATACATATTAAGCTTTAATAAAACTCCAAATCTATCTCTAAGAGGAGAAGAAAGCTGTCCTGCTCTTGTTGTAGCTCCTATTAATGTAAACTTTGGTATATCTATACGTATAGATCTAGCCGATGGTCCTTTTCCTATTATTATATCTAGAGCGTTATCTTCCATTGCTGGGTATAATATCTCTTCTATAACCCTAGATATTCTATGTATTTCATCTATAAAAAGTATATCATTTTCTGATAAATTAGTTAGAATTGATGCCAAATCTCCTGGCTTTTCTATAGCTGGACCAGAGGTTATTTTTATATTACAATTCATCTCATTAGCTATAACCATTGCTAATGTTGTTTTACCCAACCCAGGAGGACCATATAAAAGAACATGATCCAAAGAAGCTTCTCTACTTTTTGCAGACTCTATATAAACTTTTAAATTTTCTTTAACAATTTCTTGCCCTATATATTCATCAAAAGTTTTTGGTCTTATAGAAACCTCATAATCAAATTTTTCATCATTTGATATATTTTCAGCAGAAACAAATCTTTCTGATATAAAATTTTCATCCAAATTTATAACTTCCTTTTATATTGATAAAATTTTAAGACTCTCTTTTATAAGTTCTTCTAACGAAGAATTTTTATTTAAAGAAAATACAACTTTATAAGACTCATCATATGAATATCCCAAAACAACAAGTGCTTCTATTGCAT
>CAMTHN010000051.1 GCA_947072265.1 uncultured Clostridia bacterium
AAGAAATTCCAGTCATACTAATAGGTTTTTCAATTTTTAATATATCACAAATTGTAGGAGCTATATCAGAGAGTTTTCCTTTATCTTTTAAATCTACAGGATGATTTATAATAGCAAAGGGAACTAACGATAATGTATGAGGCGTAAATGGATTTCCATCTTGATCAATCATTTTTTCAGCGTTGCCATGATCTGCCGTTACAATAGCTTTTCCATCTATAGATTTTATAGCATCTATAACTTTTTTTATGCATTTATCTAGATGCTCTACGGAATCTTTTGCGGCTTTAAAATTTCCTGTGTGTCCTACCATATCACAGTTTGCATAATTTAAAATTATTAAATCATATTTTCTTGACAATATTTTTTCTACAACTTTATCTGTAACTTCATATGCGCTCATCTCGGGTTGAAGATCAAATGTAGGAACATTTGGAGATTGTATTAAACATCTATCTTCTCCAGGAAAGACAGCTTCCACTCCACCATTGAAAAAAAATGTTACATGAGCATATTTCTGTGTTTCAGCAATTCTAAGTTGTGTCATTCCATTATGGCTAATAATTTCACCTAAAGTTTCATGTATTTTATCAGAATGAAATGCAATATTTACATTTGGAATAGTTTCATCATATTGTGTCATAGTTGTAAATTTGAGATTAGATAAATTTACATTATGTATAAATCCGTTAAATTTATTATCTACAAAAGAATGTGTTAATTGTCTTGATCTATCCGGTCTATAATTAAAAAATATAACAGCGTCATTTTTTTCAACTACTCCATTTTTATCAAATAATGTTGGCTCAAAAAATTCATCTGTAATATTATTTTCATAAGAATTTTTTATTGATTCTATAGGAGGAATAATAGATACTTCTAATTTTCCAGTCATAGCATTAAAGCATTTTTCAACTCTATTCCATGCAAAGTCTCTATCCATAGCAAAATATCTTCCTGAAATTGAAGCAATCTTACCAAGGGACAGAGTCCTCATATATTCTTCTGTTTTTTTAATAAAATCTATACCTGAAGTTGTAGATACATCCCTACCATCTAAAAATCCATGAATATATAATTTTTTAATATTATTAATTTTAGCCATTTTTATTAGTCCAAAGAGGTGTTCTATATGACTATGAACACCTCCATCTGAAACTAGACCAATTATATGGAGCTTAGAATCATATTTTTTTGCATGCTCTATAGCTTCTAAAAGACCTTTATTTGAAAAGATAGAATTATCTTTAATAGATTTAGAAATTCGTACAAGTTCTTGATATACAACTCTTCCAGCTCCAATATTAGTGTGACCAACTTCAGAATTGCCCATCTGTCCGTCGGGAAGACCAACATCTTCTCCAGATGCACTTATATATGTTGTTGGATAATTTTTAAAAATATAATCTAAATTTGGTGTATCTGCTTCTAGTATGGCGTTACCATATTTTTCATCACTTTTTCCATATCCATCTAATATGATTAATGCTAAAGTTTTTTTCAATAAAATCATCTCCTTTTTTTAATTATTAAAAATTATATTGGAGTTGATGCAGCATTTATTATAATAGAAAAATCACTAACTTTCAATGAAGCTCCACCAATTAATCCACCATCTATATCTTTTTCAGAGATAAGTTCTGATGCATTTGCAGAATTCATAGATCCACCATACTGTATAAGTATATTATCTGCTGATATTTCTGAGTATAATTTTGATATAATAGATCGGATAAATTTACATACATCATTGGCCTGTTTACTAGTAGCTGTTTTTCCAGTTCCAATTGCCCAGATAGGCTCGTACGCTATAATAATATTTTTTAAATCGATTTCTTCTATATTGGATAAAGCTAATTCTAATTGTTTAGAAACAATATTTTCAGTAATTTCTTTTTCTCTTTCTTCTAAAGATTCTCCAACACATAAAATAACTTTTAAATCATGGGATATAGCCGATTTTATTTTTTTATTTACAGTATCATCAGTTTCTAAAAAATATTCTCTTCTTTCACTATGTCCTATTATTACATATTCTACGCCCATTTCTGAAAGCATTACAGGAGAAATTTCTCCTGTAAAAGCCCCAGAATTTTCAAAATGACAATTTTGTGCGCCAACTTTTATGTCAGTATCTTTTGTGAGATTAATAACTGTTTCCAAATTTGTAAAAGGCACGCATATTATTATATCACAATTTTTATTTTTGGTTAAAGGTATTAGGTTTTTTATTAAATTTTCAGAATCTTTAATTGTGTTATTCATTTTCCAATTTCCAGCAATAATTGGTTTTCTAATAGTATTATTCATAAATTATTATCATCCTTATTTTAAAATAAATAAAATATATTTATCTATTTATTTGTTCATCAAAGCAGCAATACCAGGAAGAACTTTACCCTCTAAAAATTCTAAAGAAGCTCCTCCTCCAGTAGATATATGATCCATTTTATCTGCAAATCCAAGTTTTTCGACAGCAGCGGCAGAATCACCACCACCAATTATAGAAACACAATCTTTATTATCAGAAAGAGCCTGAGCTATACTTATTGTTCCGATGGCAAATCTATCCCATTCTGCAACTCCCATAGGTCCGTTCCATATAACTGTTTTTGCATGGCTAATTTCTTCTGCAAAAATTTCTTGTGTTTTTGCACCAATATCTAACCCTGTATATTCATCAGGAATTTTATCTGAATCAACTAATTTAGCGTTACAATTAGGATTAAAATCGTCTCCAACCATATTATCAACAGGTAAAAGAATTTTAACACCTTTTTCTGCTGCTTTTTTTAGTAAAGATTTAGCTAAATCTATTTTATCATCTTCACATATAGATGTTCCTATTTTATAACCCTTAGATTTATTAAAAGTATATGCCATACCGCCGCCGATAATTAATGTGTCTACCTTATCTAAAAGATTTTCTATAACACTTATTTTATCAGAAACTTTTGATCCACCTAATATAGCTACAAAAGGTCTTTTTGGATTTGCCAAAGCTTCTCCCATAAATGATATTTCTTTTTCTATTAAAAATCCTGACACAGCAGGTAAAAACTCGGCAATTCCAGCAGTAGAAGCATGTGCTCTATGAGATGTTCCAAAAGCATCATTTACATAAATATCAGCCATAGAAGCTAATTTTTTTGCAAATTCTCTATCATTTTTCTTTTCTTCTTTATGAAATCTGATATTTTCCAAAAGCAATATCTCTCCTGGATTTAGATTGTTTATTTTTTTAAAGGTATCTTCTCCAATAACATCAGAAGACATAATAACTTTTGTATCTATAAGTTTAGCAAGTCTATCTGCTACTGGTTTTAAAGAAAATTCCATATCAAAACCATCCTTAGGTCTACCAAGGTGTGAACAGGCAATAATTTTTGCTTTTTTTTCGACAAGATATTTAAGTGTTTTTAAAGATTCAATAATTCTTTTATCATCCGCTATAGTTCCATTATCTAGAGGAACGTTAAAATCGCATCTAACAAAAACAATTTTTTGGTCAACATCAATATCCTGTAAAGTTTTTTTATTTAAATAAGACATGAAAATACATCTACCTTTCATACTAATAATTAGAATTACTATAATTCTAATTATACAAAATATAATTTAATTTTATAACAATTAATACAAAATATCAAGTTAAAAAATTATCAAGTGATTTTAAAATTTATCTTTTTTTACCTTTAATGGCTATTCCCACTAGATTTGGGCCAGTGTTACAAGTTATACAGGCGCCAGCAAATCCATGTATTCCAGCTTTTTGTCCAAGTGTTTTTTGAGCTTCTTTTATAAAGATTTCTTTTTTTTCTTTGATATTACCATATATAAGAGCATACGGTGTTTCTGGAATCATTCTATTTTTAGCATAATTTAAAATAGATGTTATTATATTTTTTTCTCCTCTAACTTTTTCAATAACAGATGTATGTCCATCAATTATAGAAATCAAAGGTCTAAGTCCCATAATTTCTCCTATAAAAGCTTTTGCTGCACTTATTCTTCCAGATTTTTTCACATATTTTAAAGAAAGAGGAATAAAATATACTTCTACACAAGAAAACCAGTCCTCTAAATATCTTATTATTTCTTCTGATGTTATAGAGTTTAATGCTTTTTTTGCTGATTCTATAACAGGGTATCCATATGATAGAGAATAATTTTTAGAATCTATTATATGAATTTTAAATTTATTTATACTATTAGGATGCTCTTCAAAAAAAAGTTCTCTTGCAGATAATGCAGAGTTGTATGTGTTTGATCCTAAAGAATTTATAGATATATATATTATTTCTTCAAAACCTTGATTATATATCGAATTGAAAGATGTGAGAAATCTAGATGATGTTATTTGTGATGTTGTTGGAATTGTTTCACTTTTAGAAAGAATTTCTAAAAATTCTTCATTTGTTATATCAATTTTTTCTAAAAATGTTTGTTCTTCTAAATTTATTGAGAAAGACAATGAAGTTATATTATATTTTCTTTCTAAATCACTAGGTATATCGCAAGAAGAATCTGTTAAAATTTTTATTTTATTCATTTATAATAATCCCCCGTTATAAATTATCTAAATTTCCATTTTTTAATAGATTAGGAAATTTTCTTTGTCTAAGAACTTCATAGCATGCAATGTTTACGCTGTTTGAAAGATTTAAACTACGTATATTATTTAGCATAGGAATTCTAACACAATTTTCTTTATTTGATAATAGTAGCTGTTCGTCTATTCCGGCATCCTCTCTACCAAATATAAGGAATATATTTTCATTGCAGTTTATATAATCAACATCAGAATATAATTTTTTTCCTTTTGTAGTAAAAAAAATATAAATTTTATTTTTTTCACTTTTAAAAGTTTTAAAAAAATCTTCTGTAGAATTATATATACTAATAGATAATTTATCCCAATAATCTAATCCAGCACGTTTTAATTTTTTATCTGTTATTTCAAATCCCATTGGATGGACAATGTGTAAATTTATACCTATAGCAGCAACAGTTCTTGCTATATTTCCTGTATTTTGTGGAATTTGTGGTTGTAAAAGAACTATATTAAGAAATTTATTCATAATTAATCCAATCTTAGTTTTAATTGAGTATATATT
>CAMTHN010000052.1 GCA_947072265.1 uncultured Clostridia bacterium
ATACTATAGTATTATAAAAATCCATAAATTTTTATTTGATAATAATATATCAAGAGATGATATTATCATTTGTATAGGTGGAGGGATTTTATCTGATATCGTAGGTTTTGCAAGCTCATCATATAAAAGAGGGATAAAATATATAAATATACCAACAACACTTCTATCTCAAGTAGATGCATCTATTGGTGGAAAAACAGGTATAAATACACAATATGGAAAAAACACAATAGGATGCTTTTATTCTCCTACTGCTGTAATAATAGATAAATTTTTTTTGAATACATTAAATAAAACACAGTTTAAAAATGGAATATCAGAAATAATTAAAATTGGGGTTATTTGTAATAAAAGTATTCTAAATATAATACTAAATAAAAATTATAATAAAAATATAGAAGATCTAATTTATAAGTCTATTCTATCTAAGAGAGATATAGTTGAACAAGATCCAAAAGATATTGGAAATAGAAGAATATTAAATTTTGGACATACAATTGCCCACAGTTTAGAAAAATACCTTAACTTTAAAATTCCTCATGGATACGCCGTTGCTATTGGAATGAGTATGATAACTAAGAAATCAGAAAAGCTAGGTATAACTAAACCTAATACATATGAATATCTTATAAATATAATAAAATCTGTCGGACTACCTAATAATATAAACATCTCTATGAAAGATATATATATGAATTCATTACAAGATAAAAAAATTGGCAATAACAAATTTAATTTAATATTAATAGATGATTTTCAATCCCCTATAATTAAATCATATACAAAAAATGAATATAAAAAATTTTTATTTAAAGGACATATCTAAAATGGATATAAAAATATTTCCATCAAAATTCAAAGGAGTTGTATATATCCCTTCCTCCAAAAGTTATTCACATCGTGCTATCATATCCGCTTCACTATGTAATGGAGTTTCTATAATAAAAAACATATCATTGTCTGAAGATATAGAAGCAACTATTAATTGTATGAAGCAAATAGGTGTGAAATTTTATAAAAATAATAATAACCTCTATATAAAAGGTCCTATTAAAACAAATAAAAATATAATAAAATTAGATTGTAAAGAATCGGCATCTACATTACGATTTTTAATACCTATAACCATAGCATTAGAAATAAATACAATATTTACTGGATCTATAAATCTCATAAAAAGAACGATACAACCATATATAAAATCATTTAAACAACATGATATACATTTTAAACCAATTAATGACAGAAGTTTTCAATTTATAGGAAAATTTAAACAGGATAAAAATATTGAAATAGACTGTAGCAAAAGTTCTCAATTTTTAACTGGACTACTCTTTTCTGTAACTATATCAAAAATTAAAAAAATAATAGTTAAAAATCAACTAGTTTCTATCCCATATTTTAATATAACGAAAGACTTATTTCTAAAATTTGGAGTAGAAATTATAAATAAAAATAATAAATATTTTAGAATAAAGAAAAGAAAATGTGTTTTTAAAAAAAATAATGTTTTTATAGAAGGAGATTTTTCTTCTGCTTGTTTTATTATATGTCTTGCTATGAAATATAATAAAATAACTATAAAAAACTTAAATAATAATTCAATCCAAGGTGATAAAATAATCTTAAATATATTAAATATATTAGGATATATTTATAAATTTAAGCAAGATTATTTACAAATTAAAAAATATAAAAAAATAAGTTACAAACATATAATATTTGATGGAAAAAATTATCCGGATATCATACCTATATTATCTGTTCTTTTTTCCGTCTCACCTGTAGAAAAATTAACAATTAAAAATATTTCAAGATTACGTGGTAAAGAGTCTGATAGAATAAGTTCAACAAAAAAAATGTTAATAAATTTTGGATATGAATGCCACACAAATAATAATAGCATTGAAATTTTAAAAAATAAAAATAATATAAAAAACAAAAAAATGATTATTATAAATTCTTTTAATGATCACAGAATAATTATGTCCGCTACTATTCTTTCATATTTAACTGGAATACCATGTATCATAAAAAATTATGAACATTTTAAAAAATCATATCCTCTGTTTTTTAAACACATAAAAGATATAGGAGGAAAATATATTGTCCTCGATATGGAATAACGGCTTATCAATATCTATATTTGGTGAATCCCACGGATCCTCCATTGGAGTTGTTTTGGATAAAATTCCAGCTGGATATAACATAACTTTTGATGATATTATTAAATTTATGTCAAAAAGAAAATCTAATATAAATAAAGAAATATCCACCAAAAGACTAGAAACTGATATTCCAAAGATATTATCCGGTATATATAATAATAAAACTACTGGAGCTCCTATTGCTGCAATAATTAAAAATATAGATATTAAAACAAATGATTATGACAAAATATTTAATGCTTTTAGACCAGGACATGCAGATTTTCCTCTACATTTTAAACATAAAGGTTTTAACAATAAATCCGGAGGTGGCCACTCTTCAGGAAGGTTGACAGCACCTTTTGTATTTGCCGGAGCTATTGCAGATCAAATACTTAAAACATATAATATATATTCTACAAGTCATATTATATCCATAAAAAACATAAAAGATATTTCTTTTAATACAGAAACCCTCACAAAAAAAAATATAGATATATTAGATAAAAAAACTTTTCCTATTATAGATGATTCTGTAAAGCAAAATATGATAGACCAAATTTTATTAGCAAAATCAGATAATGATTCTGTAGGAGGTATTATCGAAACTGCCATAATTGGAGTTCCTATAGGTTTAGGAGATCCTATATTTAATGGAATTAAAGCTAATATATCCTCTCTTGTTATGTCTATCCCTTCTACAAAAGGGATAGAATTTGGAAATGGTTTTGAATCTACAAAAATATATGGATCAGAAAATAACGATGAATATTATATAGATAATAATATGATTAAATTATCCTCCAATAATCATGGAGGAATCTTAGGCGGTGTATCTACAGGTATGCCTATTATATTTAGAACTGCTATAAAACCAACCTCTTCTATATCTAAAGTACAACAATCAATTAATTTTAAAACTATGAAGAATGAAAAAATTAAAATATTAGGTAGACATGATCCTTGTATAGTCCCTAGAGCAAATATTGTTATGCAATCTTGTGCAAATATATCTATTTTATCGTATATTTTAAAATAATTATTTTAAGTTGACAAATTATTTATATATTGATATGATTATATAACATATCAATTTTTTGAATCGTTTAAAATATAATTTGAAATTTGTTTTGGAGTGTGAAATACTATGCAAAAAAAAATACAACTATGTGTAAGTTGTATGAAAGATATACAAAATTCAAATATTTGTGAAAATTGTGGATATGACCAAGACACTCTTTATCTACCTGGTCAAATTCCGCCTAAAACAATTTTTTTAGAAAGATATTTTTTAGGAAAACTTTTATCAGAAGATAAACAAGGTGCAACTTATATAGCTTTTGATTTAAATATAAATCAAGTTGTTGAAATTAAAGAATATCTTCCTGAAAAAATATGTATTAGAGAAAAAAATTCCTTAAATATTATTCCCATGGAAGGGCTAGAAACTCCATATAAAGCATACCTATCTGATTTTATAGAGCTATATAAAGAGCTATCTAAAATCAGAACGCTTTCACATATTGTTAAAATTTATGATGTTATAGAGCTTAATAACACAGCTTATGCAATTTGTGAAAGAGTTATTGGACAAACATTAAAACAATTTCTTATGGATAATGTAGATTATATTACTTGGGACGTTGCAAAAGAAATAATAACACCTGTTATAAAAAGCGTTGGAATATTACACTCTGTAAATATTATTCATAGAGGAATATCTACAGAAACTTTATTAATAAATAAAAAAAATGAAATTAAATTGACATCTTTTTCTATAAATCTAACAAGGGGTGTAAATTCATCTCTAAATTTTGATTTATTTTCTGGATATTCTGCACCAGAACAGTATTTCCCTAATGGAACACATGGAACTTGGACTGATATATATTCTATATCAGCTGTTTTATATAAAATATTAACTGGAACCATGCCCCCAGATGCATATACTAGAATGTCTAAAGATAAATATATTTCTGCTAATAAATTAAATCTTGATATAACAGACTATCTATCAAATACATTAGATAAAGCTTTAAATTTATCTATTAAAGATAGAATATCATCTATAAATGAACTTCAATCATACCTCACAAATCCTGATTGTTATCCACCAATTATACAACCTGAAAAACCACTACCTATAAGCGAAAAAACAAAATCTCAAAAAAACAAAAAGTATGGACTAATTTCTATGGGAATAACTACTATTTTTCTTCTTTTTATATTAATATTTGTATTTGTTTTTTTATTTGATTCTCCAAATAATAATAATAATAATAATTTAAATAGTTTTATATCAAATAATTCATCAAGTATATCTACGAATGAAAATTCTAGCAGTTTTTCCTCATCTTCATCAAGTTCAAACATAACTTCTAATTCTTCTCAAATTGATGTTAATAAAATTTCCGTTCCAAATTTTATTAACCAGAACTATACATCTATAAAAAATAATCCTACATATAAAAATTTATTTTCTTTTATTATTAAAGAGGAATATAATGATGATTTCGGAATAGGTAAAATTTTTGAACAAAATATAGCTCCAAATTCAGAAGTTATTCAGGATACATCGATAATATTAAAAGTTAGCAAGGGAAAAAGATTTCCTACTATTCCAGATTTTTATGGCATTTCTGCTGATGAATATACCAAAAATTTAAAAGACCTAGGTATAAATTATGAAATACAACGAGAAAAAGTTTCTGACCTACCTTCTGGATATGTGTTTAACACCAGTATAACTCCTGGAAATACTATAGATATAGAATCACCAATTAAATTAGTTGTTTTTATAACAAAATAGAGATATTAAATAAATAGAAGATAGCAATTAATTGCTATCTTCTATTTATTTAATAT
>CAMTHN010000053.1 GCA_947072265.1 uncultured Clostridia bacterium
ATATACATCTATATAAAATTTATTGGGAGGAAAATAATGGATAGAAGAGATAAGGTAAATTATTATTTAGATATAGCAGATACAGTTTTAAAAAGAGGGACATGTTTAAGAAGAAATTATGGATGCGTTATAGTGAATAATGATGAAATAATTTCTACAGGATATAGTGGAAGTCCTAGAGGGAGAAAAAATTGTATAGAATTAAATTATTGTAAAAGAGAAGAGGCGGATGTACCAAGGGGAGAAAGATATGAACTTTCTAGATCTGTACATGCAGAGGCAAATGCAATGATTTCTGCTTCTAGAAAAGACATGATAGGAAGCACATTATATCTAGTGGGAAGAGACTATAAAACAAAAGAGCTTGTAGAAGATGCAAACTGCTGTACTATGTGTAAACGAATGGTTATAAATTCTGGCATTTTAAAGGTAGTTGCAAGAGATACAGAAGATTTATATCGTGAGATAGATGTTCAAGAATGGATAGATAATGATGATAGTTTATAATATAACAAAAGCTGAATAAAAATCTAAAATTTAGGTATAATACATATATAAGGTTTATCAGGATTATTGACAAATTTTTATCAATTTGATATTATTTTAGTATAGAATATCAAATTTTTTATTTTAGAAGGAGTGTCTTGATGGTTTTTCAAAAAGGAAAATGGAATGAAGAGATAGATACGAGAGACTTTATTATAAATAACTTCACACCATATGATGGGGATGAATCTTTTTTAAAAGATCCTACAGAAAAAACAAAAAAGTTGTGGGATATTTTGTCTAAAAAGATGAAAGAAGAAAGATTAAGAGGTGGAATATATGATATAGATACAAAAACTATATCAACTATTTCTGCACATAGCCCAGGGTATATTGCGAAAGAGTATGAATCGATAGTTGGTCTACAAACTGATGAAGCTTTAAAAAGAGCAATAATGCCATTTGGAGGAATCCGTATGGTTCATGCATCTTTAGAGGCTTATAATAGGGATATGGACAAAACTGTAGATAATATATTTAAATATAGAAAAACACATAATGATGGTGTTTTTGATGCGTATACAGATGAAATGAAAAAAGCAAGACATACAGGGATAATTACAGGTCTGCCGGATGCATACGGTAGAGGTAGAATAATAGGAGATTATAGAAGAGTTCCTTTATATGGAGTTGATAAACTTATAAAGGAAAAGCAAAACTCTAAAAAAGATCCAAAATATACAGAAGTTTTGACAGAAGAAGTTATAAGACTTAGAGAAGAAATTTCTGAACAGATAAGAGCTTTAAAAGATTTAAAAGTTATGGCAGAAAAATATGGATTTGATATATCAGAGCCAGCAAAAGATACAAAAGAAGCAATACAATGGCTATATTTTGCATATCTTGCTGCTGTTAAGGATCAAAATGGAGCGGCAATGTCTATTGGTAGAATTTCCACATTTTTAGATATATATGCAGAAGAAGATTTAAAATCAGGAAAATATACAGAAGAAGAGATACAAGAATTTGTAGATCATTTTGTAATGAAATTAAGAATAGTTAGATTTTTAAGAACACCAGAATATGACGAATTATTTTCAGGAGATCCAACATGGGTTACAGAAACCTTAGGCGGAGTTTCTTTGGATGGTCGACATATGGTTACAAAGATGAGTTATAGATTTTTACACACATTGGTTAATCTTGGTCCAGCTCCAGAGCCAAATTTGACAGTTTTATGGTCTGTAAAGCTTCCATCAAGTTTCAAAAAATATTGTTCAAAAATTTCGATAGAGACATCATCAATTCAATATGAAAACGATGATATAATGAGAGACACATTTACAGATGATTATGGAATAGCTTGTTGTGTCTCTGCTATGACTATTGGAAAACAGATGCAATTTTTTGGAGCAAGAGCAAATTTAGGAAAAGCACTTTTATATGCTATAAATGGGGGTAGAGATGAAAAATATGATGAACAAATTATAGATTTTATTAAACCTTTAAATAGTGCAGATTGTTTAGATTATGATGAGGTTATGGAAAAATTTGAACTAGTTACAGATTGGCTGGCAAAACTTTATATGAACACATTAAATGTAATTCATTTTATGCATGATAAATATTGTTATGAAAAAATTCAGCTTGCATTACATGATGATGAAATATTAAGAACACAAGCAACAGGAATAGCTGGATTATCAGTTGTTGCAGATAGTTTATCAGCGATAAAATATGCAAAAGTTAAACCAATTAGAACAGAGACAGGGTTGGTTGTGGACTTTGAAATTGATGGAGATTATCCAAAATATGGGAACAATGATGAAAGGGTTGACTCTATTGCAGTTAGTTTAGTTGAAAGTTTTATGAAAAAACTAAGATCACATATAACTTATAGAAATGCAAAACCAACAATGTCAATTCTTACAATAACATCAAATGTAGTTTATGGAAAGAAAACAGGGTCAACTCCAGATGGAAGAAAATCAGGAGAACCATTTGCTCCAGGGGCAAATCCAATGCATGGAAGAGATACAGAGGGTTGTGTGGCTTCTATGAAATCTATTGCTAAACTTCCTTATGCAGATTCTGAAGATGGAATTTCATATACATTTTCTATAATTCCAGGCGCTTTAGGAAAAGAAATAGATCAACAGAAGAAAATTTTATCTGATCTATTAGATGGATATTTTGAAGATACAGGGCATCATATAAATGTAAATATTTTAGATAGAGAAATGCTATTAGATGCTATGGATCATCCAGAAAAATATCCTCAATTAACTATTAGAGTTTCAGGATATGCAGTAAACTTTATTAAACTGACAAAAGAACAGCAGATGGATGTTATAAATAGAACATTTCATGAAAAATTTTAGAATAAAATATAATAAATACAATTCACTTTAAATGTGGATTGTATTTATTATTATAAGGAGAAAAGATATAGTATATGGATGTTATAGGTAGGATACATTCTATAGAAACTTTTGGTGCAGTTGATGGACCCGGGATTAGATTTATAATCTTTTTTCAAGGTTGTCCACTACGTTGTTTATATTGTCATAACCCAGATTCGTGGGATTTTAGTCAAGGGAAAGAGACAACTCCATCAAGAATGATAGAAGAAATTTTAAAATATAAGAGTTATATAAAAACAGGGGGCGTTACATTATCAGGGGGAGAGCCTTTGATGCAGCCCGAGTTTGCTTTAGAAATTATAAAAGAGTGTAAAAAAAATGGAATTCATACAGCTATAGACACATCTGGTTTTATAAATTTAGATAATTGTAAAAAAGTTATAGATCAAGTTGAATTAATTCTTTTAGATATAAAGGATATAGATGATGAAGACTGTATTATTCTTACAGGTAGGGGAAATCAAAAGATGAAAAACCTTTTATCTTATTGTGAAAGCATAAAAAAACCTGTATGGATTCGGCATGTTGTTGTTCCAAAATATACAATGAAAAAAGATAAATTAGAAAGATTATATAATTTTATTAAACAATATAAATGTATAGAAAAAGTTGAACCTTTAGATTTTCATAAAATAGGAGAATATAAATGGAAAGAGATCGGTTTTGATTATAGGCTTTCTGGAATAAAAGAACCTACAAAAAAAGATATGGAAGAAGTTTATAAAATATTAAAAATAAAAAAGGGATAGATAAAAATCTATTCTTTTTTATTTTTGTAAACAATTTTTATCTGATATGAATAGAATAGAAAATAATCTTATTAAAAATATAGATAATAGAGATCTGTTTAATAGAATATACTATATATTACAAGCATATCTATATTTATAAGAAAAAATATGTAAAGGAGGTAGTTTATGAATACAAACTTTTCACAAGATCAGATAAACCAAATTTTAAAAATGGCAGGGGAAAAAATAGGAAAAAGTCCAGATAATTTAAAAAAAGATGTTCAACAAGGAAATATTGAAAAAGCGTTAAATAATTTAAATCCAACACAGGCAGATAAGATAAAACAAATTTTAAATAATCCAGTTTTAGCAAATCAAATGTTAAATACGCCACAAGCCAGAAGTTTAATAGAAAAACTTTCTAAGGGGAAATAAAATATGGAAGAAATGATAAATAAACTTAAAGAAATTTTGGAAACAGATGAAGGGAAAGAAAATTTAAAAAATATTTTAAGTGGAATAAATAATTCTGAACAATCAAATAATATAGTTACAGATAATAAAAAAAAACAAAAGGAAGAAGGATTTGACATATCATCATTATCAAGTATTTTATCTGAATTTGGTAAAGAAAAAAAAAGTTCGGAAAAAAAAATTGATAATAATGAAAATATGCTTGGAAATCTTTTATCAAATTTAGACACAAATAAGCTATCAGGATTACTTTCTAGTTTTGGTAAAAAAAATAATAATATAGAAAATAATAATCCATTAGGCGGTTTAGGAAATATGGATATGGGGATGTTATTAAAACTACAACCTTTGATTAAAAATATGGGAAAAGAAGATAAAAATACTAGGTTAATGGATGCTTTAAAAGAGCATGTAAAGCCATCTAGAGTTCCAAAAATTGAACAGGCATTAAATATAATGAAGATGATGACAATGCTACCAATGTTAAAAGAAATAGGATTATTTGGCGGTGAATGATAATGGCAGAAAATAATAATTATAGTAAATTAGAGATAGAAAACATGCAAAAACAAGCAATAAATAGAGTTAAGGATATGCAGGAGAGGGCAAAAAAAAG
The DNA here is from genome assembly GCA_947072265.1 of uncultured Clostridia bacterium. Taxonomy (GTDB): domain Bacteria; phylum Bacillota; class Clostridia; order Oscillospirales; family Ruminococcaceae; genus CAMTHN01. Next base: position 4,731 of record CAMTHN010000053.1, read on the forward strand.
AGTTTCTATGGGAAATAGTACTTTTTGGAAAAATCAAAATAAAAATCATGAGGAAAATTATAATATTGATAATAGAAAAGAAATTAAGCCTATAATTAAGAGTTCTATCTTAGAGGGGATAGAAGGATCTTCTAATAACATTTTAGATACTGTAAAAGATAAAAAAATGGATATATTAGATGAAAAAGATTTTGGTTTAAAAAATATTATATCAACAGTTATGAATCTAATGGAAGAGGATACTATACTTATATTAATGTTAATATTTGTTT
>CAMTHN010000054.1 GCA_947072265.1 uncultured Clostridia bacterium
CTTATATATTTGAAACTATAGAAGGTTTATTAAAGATAATAAATGAAAATATTCATAGTTTTAATACAAATGGTTGCATCATGATTTCACAGACGACATTTAATATAAAATTATGGAAACAAAGTATCAAAACAGCAAAAAAAGTATATACAAATATAGAAATTTTTGATACAATATGTAGTGCGACTGATGAAAGACAATCTGAGGCTGTAGAAATAGCTCAAAACTCTGATATCGTTATAGTTATTGGGGGTAATCATAGTTCTAATACAGCAAAATTAGAAGAAGTTTGTTCTAGATATTCTAAAACAATTCATATAGAAACAAGAGAAGATTTAGATTTCTCTTTGTTAGATGGCTATGATAATATTGGTGTTACAGCAGGAGCGTCAACACCGTCTTATATAATTGAGGAGGTTTTGAAGACCATGAGTGATAAATTAAATATCCATGAAGATGAGATGAGTTTTGCAGATCTTCTAGAACAATCGATGGATGAAAAATTATATATTGGTAAAAAGGTTAAAGGGATTGTTATATCCATTTTTCCAAATGAAGTTCAAGTTGATGTAGGTGGAAAACAATCTGGTTTTATTCCTATGCATGAGCTTAGTGATGATCCAAATCTAAAACCAGAAGATATTTTACAAACAGGAAGCGAAGTCGAAGTTATTGTTATAAAGATAAATGATCAAGAAGGAACAGTTACTCTTTCTAAAAAAAGATGTAATCTAGAAAAAAACTTTGAAGCTATTTGTACAGCGTATGAAAATGAAGAAGTTTTAGATGCTATCATTGTAAATGTTGTTAGAGGTGGAGTTTTAGCTCTAGTTAAAGATACAAAGATATTTATTCCGGCTTCTCAAGTTTCTGATAGAAGAATTGATGATTTAGATACTCTTTTAAAAAAAGAAGTTAAAGTTAAAATCATAGAAGTTAAAAAGCAAAAAAATCGTGCTGTAGGTTCTGTGAGAATACTTCTTCAAGAAGAAAGATTAAAAAATCAAGAAAAAATATGGGAAACAATAGAAGAAGGAAATGAATATACTGGATTTGTAAAATCAATTACTTCATATGGTTGTTTTGTAGATATTGGTGGAGTTGATGGAATGATTCATATTACAGACCTTTCTTGGAAAAAAATTAAACATCCTTCAGAAATTGTTAAAATGGATGATATTATAAAAGTTTATATAAAATCTTTAAATAGAGAAACTAAAAAAATATCTTTAGGTTATAAAAAAGATGAAGATAATCCTTGGATAATGTTTAAAGAAACTTGTTCTATGGATAATCCTGTAGAGGTTAAAATAGTTTCTATAACTACATTTGGTGCTTTTGCTGAAATTATTCCTGGAATTGATGGACTTATTCATATTTCTGAAATAGATAATAAAAAAATAGATAAAATAGAAGATGTTCTTAAAGTTGGACAACATGTGCAAGCTAAGATTATTGATGTTGATTTCGATAAAAAAAGAATAGGTCTTTCTATAAAAGCATTATTAGATATTGACAATTCTGATTCTAAAATTATTGTCGATTAAATAAATTTTATATCTAGATTATGATAGACTGTAACAGATAATATATGTTACAGCCTATTTATTAATTATCTTAAATAAAGCATTGGAGTATTTTTATGTTTGATAAGTTAAATCTTACTGAAATTAGATATGAGGAAATAAATCAAAAATTAATGGATCCAAATATTATGAGCGATAATAATATTTATAAATCATTAATGAAAGAATATAAAAATCTTTCTCCATTAATAGAAAAATATAGAGAATATAAAATAGCTAAAAAAAGTTTTGATGAAGCTAAAGAACTTTTAGATTTAGGCGGATTAGAAAAAGATTTTAAAGAAATTGTTTTAGAAGAATATGAAAAAAACAGAGATTTAATATCATCTTATAAAGATGATATTAAAGTATTATTATTACCTACAGATCCTAATGATGATAAAAATGTTATAGTTGAAATTAGAGGAGGAGCTGGAGGAGATGAGGCGTCATTATTTGCATATAATTTATATAGAATGTATACTATGTATGCGGAAATTAAAGGATGGAAATCTGAAATATTAAATGTAAATGAGACAGAAGTTAAAGGATTTAAAGAAGTTAGTTTTTCTATATCAGGAGATGGAGCATATTCTCGATTTAAATTTGAAATGGGTGTTCATAGAGTTCAACGTGTACCAGAAACAGAGTCTTCTGGGAGGATACATACATCAACTGTAACCATAGCTATACTACCTGAAGCTGAAGAAGTTGAAGTTGATATAAATACTTCTGATCTTCAGATTGACACATTTAGGGCAGGAGGAGCTGGGGGACAACATGTAAATAAAACAGAGTCTGCAATAAGAATAACACATATTCCTACTGGAACTGTTGTAGAATGTCAGGATGAAAGAAGTCAACATAAAAATAAAGATAAAGCTATGAAAATTATTAGATCTCGTATATATGAAGCCAAAATGAGAGAGCAACATGATATTATTTCTAGTGATAGAAAAAGTCAGGTTGGAACAGGGGATAGATCTGAAAGAATAAGAACTTATAATTATCCTCAAGGGCGTATGACTGATCATAGAATTGGCTTAACTTTATATAAATTAGAGGATATTTTAAATGGAAATATCGAAGATATTATAGATGCTTTAATTACAGCAGATCAAGCTGAAAAATTAGCATCTTCTGAAGAAAATTTTTAAATTGTTTAATACAGAAATATTAAAATACAGCCCTTTTGCTATAAATAAAGCTGCTGAATATATTTTAAATGGAGAAATTATAGGATTACCTACAGAAACTGTTTATGGTCTTGCTGGCCGAATAGATAATATTGATTCTATAAATAAAATTTTTTATATCAAAGGCAGACCTCAAGATAACCCTTTGATTGTTCATGTAAGTGATGTAGATATGGCAAATAAATTAATTAAAAAGCCAATGAATGGAATTTTAGAAAAATTAGCTAATAAATTTTGGCCCGGACCATTAACCATTATAATGGATAAGTCAAATTTGATTAATGATGTTATTAGTTGTAATTTATCAACTGTTGCTATAAGAATTCCCGATAGTAGGTCTATGATTAATATAATTAAAAAAATTAATATTCCATTAGCTGCACCATCTGCCAATATATCTGGAAAACCAAGTTGCACATCTGCTTTTCATGTGTTGGATGATATGAATACAAAAATTCCTTTAATTTTAGATGATGGTGATTGTGAATTTGGTATAGAATCAACTATTATTAATTTATCTGAAGACAATAGGATATGTGTTTTAAGACCGGGTGGAATTACTTTAGAAGATCTTTATTCTGTAACAAAAAATGTTTATTTAAGTGATTTTGTTTTAAATAAAAAATTAATATCAAAATGTATTTCTCCGGGTATAAAATATAAACATTATTCTCCATCTGGAGATGTGTATTTAATTAATGGAAGTAATTATTCTTTTACACAATTTTTAATAAATAATATCGATACTTCATATAAAAATTGTGCTATAATATTCAATAATGATTTTATTAATATTGAAAATATAGATATTTTTTATAATGGTGATTTAAATGATTATAAATTTCAATCTAAAAATATATTTTCAATATTAAGGCAGATAGACAAAAAGTTATATGATAAAATTTATATCAGAGCTCCAAAAAAAATTGGTATAGGTTTAGCGGTATATAATAGAATTATACGAGCTGCTGATTTTAAGGTGGTTGATTTAGATTAATATAAAAAAAAAATTTTAGGAATAACAGGACATTCTGGATCTGGAAAAACTATAGCTACATCTTTTTTTGAAAAAAAAGGATTTTATTGCATCAACGCTGATATAATTTGGCATAAAATACTTTTGGAAGATAATTTTTGTAAAAAAGAAATTATAGATAGTTTTGGAAATATAATTTTAAATAAATCAAATGTTATTGATAGAAAAATATTAGCAAATATTGTTTTTTCTAATGGTTATTTATTAAAAAAATTAAATTTTATTGCATTTAAATACATAAAAAAAAAATTAAATTTATAATAAAAAATTCTACATATCAAAATATAATTATAGACGCACCTCTTTTAGTTGAGTGTGGTCTAAATGATATATGTGATAAAGTTATCTCTATTTTATCAGATAGAAAGATTAGATTATCTAGAATACAACAAAGAGATAATCTACCTTTATTTATGTGTGAAAATAGGCTAAATTCTCAAAAAGATGCAACATTTTATATTAAAAATTCAACTATTGCTATATATAACAACGGTACTTTAAAAGATTTTTATAAAAAACTAAAAAAAATTACAGACATATTTTAGGAGGATTAGAATGACAACAAAATCTAATAAATTTTCTACAAAAAATAAAATCATCTTATCTATAATAATCGCTATAATAATTATTATATTAGGAATTATTTTATATACAGATTCAGAAAAAAGAAAAATCAGAGAAGAATATCCAAAGTCATATAATGCAGAAATTGAAATAAATGGTAGTGATTTTGCTGTTGATACAAATTTATTATATGCTATTGCTTTTTCTAAAAGTAATTTGGATAACCAAACAATAGGTGAAAATGGAGAACGAGGAATTATGCAGATTAGCCAAGAACAGTATGAGTGGGTTTATAAGCATATGAAAGAGCATAAACCTAGAAAATGGGGTGATATGCCTTTTGAAAGAATGACTCTTACTCAATTTAATGTTCAATATGGTTCATATTTAATGTCGTATTATCTAGATAAATATCTAGATTTAAACACAGCAATATCAGCTTATGAAGTTGGAGAAGAGCAAGTTGATAAATGGTTGGAGGACACTTCTATTTCACAAAATAATAAATTGATTTTTGATAAAATTCCTAATGAAGAATTAAAAGCATTTATAAAAGAAGTTTTAGAT
>CAMTHN010000055.1 GCA_947072265.1 uncultured Clostridia bacterium
ATAGATATACTATACCTAATAATTTTCTTCTTACAAATGGAAATACATTAAAAATTGATTCTATGCCAGAGGTTACTGTATCTAAAAATTCTGATATATATAAATTTAACCAAGCTAATAAAGGTGTTAAAAATACTTCTATAGATTTAAGCTTATTCAATTTAATTCCTATAAAAAGTGTTATGATTGATTATATAGAAGAGAAGATGGTTGTTCCAGGAGGATACCCTTTTGGTGTTAAATTATTTACACAAGGAGTTATAGTTATTGGCATTAATTCTATTGAAACAGAATTTGGAGAAAAAAATCCAGCAAAAAAAGCTGGTATAAAGGTAGGAGATGTTATAATAGAAATTGATGGGCAAAAAATTACAAGTAATGAGCATATTGAAAATATTTTAAACTATGGAGCTGGAAAATCTATTAATTTAAATATAATGCGTGAAGATAAAATTCAAAAAATAAAATTGAAACCAGAAAAATCATCGGTTGATGGAAAATATAAAGGAGGAATTTGGGTTAGAGATAGTTCGGCTGGAATAGGAACAGTTTCATTCTATGATTTAGATAATGGAATATTTGGTGGATTAGGACATCCAATTTCTGATCCGGACACAGGTGATGTAATGCCAATTATGACAGGAGAGGTTGTTGATGTTAGAATTACAGATGTAATTAAAGGATATTCAGGTATTCCGGGAGAGCTTAAAGGAAATTTTATTTCAAATAATTCTATAGGAAGTATAAGTTTAAATGATAAAACAGGAGTTTATGGAAGACTATATGAGTATGATAGGTCGAAAAAAGAAATTTCTGTTGGATTAAAGCAGGATGTTAAAGAAGGAAAAGCTACAATTTTAACAACTTTGGATAATAATATTGTTGAAGAATTTGAAATTGAAATTAAAAAAATTAATTTTAATAATATGAATGATGTTAAAAATATGGTTATACAAGTTACAGATAAAAATCTTTTAGAAAAATCAGGTGGAATTGTACAAGGTATGAGTGGTAGCCCTATTCTACAGAATGGAAAAATTATTGGGGCTGTGACTCATGTATTTGTAAATGATCCCACAAGAGGATATGGAATATTTATGGAAAATATGTATGATAAGTCAAGAGTTTTAAATGTTGCAATAGATTAATAAATATTTTATTTATCTATTGCAACATATGGAAATATATGGTAATATAATTAAAGATTGACAAGAACGATGGAGGTTTATAGACATGAATGGAAAAAACAAAATACTAATAGGTGATGACTCTATGGAATTTGGGATTTTATGTGGTAATTTATTAGAAAGTCATGGATTTGAAGTTTTAATTAGACCAAAAAATGGTTTAGATATAATAGATACTATAAAGTCTTATCATCCAAATATAGTTATAATAGATTCTTTTATGCCTCATATTGACGCAATAGGAGTTATGAAAACAATAAATAAAGAAAAAATGGATAAAAAACCAATTTTTATTGTTACAAGTTCATACGATAATCCCTTTATGGAAAAGGAAGTTATGGAAAATGGTGCAACTTATTATGCTTTAAAACCTTTTGATATAAATATTTTAGCTGAAAGGATTACATCTATAACAGGATATACTAATAATAATGAAAAAAATAATAGTGTTAATGATTCTATTGATTTGTATTCAAAATTAAATGGAGAAGATCTAGAGATGACTGTTACAAACGTTATACATCAAATTGGTGTTCCCGCGCATATAAAAGGATATCATTATTTACGTGAATCTATAATGCTTTCTATAAATAATGTAGAAATGATAAATTCTATAACAAAGCAATTATATCCAACTGTTGCAAAAGCTTTTAACACAACGCCTTCTAGAGTTGAAAGAGCTATAAGACATGCTATAGAAGTTGCTTGGGATAGAGGAGATGTGGATACTTTAAATGGATTTTTTGGTTATACCATACATAATGGTAGAGGAAAGCCAACAAATTCGGAATTTATAGCGATGATATCGGATAAACTAAGATTAAAAATAAAATCTGTTGTTTAATAATTAAATAAAAAGATGAGCAAGAAAAACTTGCTCATCTTAATATTAGAAATAATAATATTGAAATCAGAGGGATTGAAATAGTAGAAGATATAATATTGACAAAAAATTTCTTTTTATATCTGTCTTTTCTTGATAAAAGTTCGTTTGTAAAATTATATGGAACATTTACGTTATAATTCATCTTCATTTATTTCCTTTGTTTTTAAAACTTTTAATAATTTGGGAATGTATAATTTATGTTTTGTATAATATGTATATCGTTCATAAAAAATAAAAATAAAGAGTATTTTTACATTTTATTGTAAAAATACTCTTTATTTTTAGAAATCATATTAATAATTGGGTAATATATAACTAATATGAAAATAAAAAATATTAATCTTGGAATAATCCGTGAAATTAACAAAGGTGTAAATGGTACAGATGATAAAATAGAAAGCCAAAAAGTATTCAAAATCATATCAGAGACTATATAAGCAAAAAATATCGCAAAAAAAGTATTTATTATATTTAGATTTTTTTTATAAAGAAATAATCCTCCAATTAATCCTCGAAAAGCAGAAGATATTGCAAATCCAAAAAAAAATCCTAAAGAACCAGAATTTATAATTCCGCCTAAAATATCGCTAATAATTAGAGAAATAACAGCATATAATGGACCTAAAATATATCCAGCAATCATTGCAATCAATATTTGAAAATCTATTTTGATAAGACCAGGGATTGTTATAGTTAGAATTTTAGAAAATATAATATCTAAAGAAATCATAATAGCAGATAGTGTTATAATATTTAATTTCTTTTTCAAACGTATGTATACCCCCAAAAAAATTACATAATTATTATAAAATGGTATTTATTTTAACATATATATAGAATTATAGTCAACATACTTCTTGTAATAATTAAATTAATATATTTTGTAAAGATTGTGTTGAATTGTACTAATATTTAATTTATAATCGTATTATCAATATTTTTTGATTTTTTGGAGGATATTTTTTTGTTTGGATATATACAACCCTATAAGCCAGATCTTAGAATAAGAGAATTTGATATATATAAATCTATATATTGTGGACTTTGTAAGGATATGGGAAGGATTTATGGTAGAATTTCTAGATTTTTTTTAAGTTATGATTTTACTTTTTTAACACTTTTATCCATATCTATGACAGAAGAATCTAGAGGTTTTGAAAAATCTATGTGTTCTTTTAATTTCATGAAAAAAAAGACTTGTTTAAAATCTTGTGATGATTTATCATATTCTGCAGCTGTTGCTATAATAATGATAGATCATAAAATAAAAGATGACATATTGGATTATAAAAATTATAAAAGTTATATTTATAAATTTTTAAATATTTTTATAAAAAAATCTTCAAAAAAAGTTAAAGAGAATCATAAATTTCTTGATGATATAATGTGTAATTTGATGGATATGCAGTTGTATTGTGAATCTCAAAAAAGTAATAGTTTAGATTTTTCTGCAGATTCAACTGCAACTGCGATGGGTCTTATTATGGAAAATTTATCTAATAATATTTCTCAGTCAAAAGTTTTAAATAGATTTGGATATTTTTTAGGAAAATGGGTTTACTTGATAGATGCGATTGATGATATTTATAGCGATTTGGCATGTAAAAATTATAATCCATTTTTAATTAAGTTTGATATTCGTGATATAAAACAAGATAGAGATAATTTATTCAAATTATTTTCTTATGCAGAAAACACTTTAAATCTTATAATATCTCAAATTATTCTTTCTTTTGAACTATTAAATATAATAAGACATAAAGAAATATTAGATAATATTATTTATATTGGTTTAAAAAATGTTCAAAAAAATGTTATCAAAAAAAGGAGATTGGTTTTAGATGTCAAATGATCCATATTTAGTTTTAGGAGTTACAAGAGATGCGACCATGAGCGAAATTAAGGCAGTTTATAGAGGACTTGTAAAAAAATATCATCCAGATAACTATGGAGATAGTCCTTTATCAGATGTTGCTACAGAGAAGATGCAAGAAGTTAATGAAGCGTATGATTCTATTGTATCTGAAAAAAAAACATCTTCAGATGGATCTCATTCAGGGCAGGGGTATGGGAGTTATTCTAGTACAGATTATAATAAAAGTTATGAAAAATCTTATAGTAAATCCACAGGTAATTCTAGCTCTAATTATGCATATATAAGAAGCCTTATACATTCTAATAGTCTTGTAAAAGCTGAAGATGAACTTGCTAAAGTTCCAGAAAATATTAGAGATGCAGAATGGCATTTTTTAAAAGGAAGTTTATATTTTGCTAGAGGTTGGGTTGATGATGCCACGGGGCAATTTGAAACTGCATTTAAGATGAATCCAAATAATCCAGAATACAGAGCTGTATATAATAGAATGATGTATCAAAGACAAGGTAACTATGGGTCTGGAGGATACGGAGGAGGTTCGTATAGAGGAGGTAGAGGGGCTGGAGGTTGTAGTGGATGCGACATGTGTTCTAGCCTATTATGTGCTGATTGTTGCTGTGAATGTATGGGTGGAGATCTGATATCTTGCTGTTAGGGAGATAAAATATGAAAAACTCTTCAAAAAATTCTAATATATCATTTTGTGGTGTAATTGTATCGATTAGTAGTATTGCCTTATTTTCTGTTGGGATATTTCCTTTTTTTGATTTTGCCATTCCAGCTTTTGCGGGAATTTTATTGATATCTATTGTTATAGAATGGGGATATAAATGGAGTTTTATATCCTATATAGTTGTGTGTATTGTTGGTTTTTTTATTTCTACAAGTAAATTATCTGTTTTTTTCTATTTTATTATATTTGGATATTATCCTATATTAAAATC
>CAMTHN010000056.1 GCA_947072265.1 uncultured Clostridia bacterium
CAGTTTTAGACATGCTTAAAAATATTGTTAAATCTGGCTTTGGAAGAAGTAATTTATTATATTCATAATCATATAGCCAATCTAAATATTTATCCCAATAGATAGAATTTAATTTTGGTGTTTGATGTATTGCATTTGAACTAACATATCGAGCAGAAATAATATTTATTCCATTATCATAATCTTTTTTCCAATCTGTCATATAAGATATATATCTATCAGCAGAATAAAAAGAGGATGCTGCAAATGGATTTATCTCAGATGGATTTTTATTAATTTCGCCATCTAAATACATCTTAACAAGTGATGACGATTTATTTTCATAATTTGGAAAAGATATTAATTTAAAAGGATAATTGATTTTTAAATATTCATATAGTAGATTTGTTTGGGTTGTTTTTCCACATCCATCAATTCCATCTATAACTATAAGTTTACCATTCATATACCTTGTCCTCCATATTTATAAATATTTTATTAGAAGATAATACTTCTAATAAAATATTTATATACTATCCTTGACAATCAGGAAGCTTTTCACATTCTTCATCTTCTATTTTTGGTGGAAAAAATTCATCAATAGGAAATTTTATTTTTTTAAACAACTCACAAGGATCATCATTGCATCCACCACTACAATCTTTATCAGGAACACAAAAATCATACACAGGTATCATCATTTGAACATTTCTTTGAAGGCTAACTATAGTAAATATACCTAATGTAACATATATATTTTTTAGCCCAGCTGTAAATTGAAAATCCCCTTCAAATTGTGAAGATATACAATCTGGTATACATATGATAGAATCCTCACAAACACATTTTTGATCTCTAAAACAAGTTGATAAAACAATTGGATCTACAACTTGTACGTTTGCATTTGGTGTATTTATTTTTTCAAAACATAATCCACCAGATGGCTCTGGAGCTACACAAGGAATATTAGAATTAAAGGATTTAACTCTTCCTTCGCTTCCATACAGTATAACTTTTTTACAAAAAGTCGCTAAACCATAAACAGTTGTAGCGGATGTACAATTTCCTAAATAAGCACAAACAGTGATTAAAAAATAGTATGTCATATCTACAGAATAAAAACCATTGTTAAATGGAATTCTTTCGATATCTGTGAAAACATGTAATACAGTTGCCGATTTACATTTGATGTTTGTAGCAAGATCTATTATTGTAGTTTGATCTGACTCTGTAAAATAAACTCTTAGATCTTCTAAACATTCTTTATCAGAACAAGAATCATAAATTCTATCTGCATCTATACAAACAGCTTCTCTAAAACAATCTGATGTTGTATCTTGTTGATTAGTAAAATTTTTATAAGACATATATATCCTCCTAAATAGTAATAAAGCAAATCGCCTTATTACATATTATGAAGAAAATATATAAATGTGTATGATTTTAAAAAAAATCTATGCTTTTTTTACTTTTGCAAAATTAGCCATAATTTTTTTATTTCCTATACCCTCAAAATTTATTTCTAATAAAGTGTCATTTCCCATAGGTTTCATAGAAATAATACTACCTAAACCAAAAATACTATGAATAATATTATCACCAACAATATAGTCAATAGCAATTTTTTGACGCTCTAAACCTATTCCAGCAATAGCATTTTGAGCTTCACTTAAATCATGTTTCTTATACACAGGCTTTTTATTATCTTTGTCATTTTTATTATAATAAACTTTATCATCTTTATAATCAACTAAATTTAATGGGATTTCTTCTGCAAATCTAGAAATTTTATTTCTACTAATACTGCCAAATATCATTCTATATCTTGCTGTTGTTATGTATAATTTTTTCTTAGCTCTAGTAAAAGCTACATAAGCTAGTCTTCTTTCTTCTTCTAGCTCTACAGGATCATTTATAGATCTATATCCAGGGAATATTCCTTCTTCCATACCAGCTATAAAAACATTATTAAACTCTAATCCTTTTGCAGAATGAACTGTCATTAATATTACACTATCTTCTGATTGGTTTAAGTTATTTAGATCAGTATACAAAGAGATTTCTTCTAAAAATCCTGATAAAGTTCCATCAGGATTTTCATCCATATACTTTTGGATATTTGTTTTTAATTCATTGATATTCTCTATTCTTGGTATAGCTTCTTTTCCCTGACTTTTTAAAAATAATAAATAATCACTTTTATCTAATATAATATCTATTATGTTAGATAAACCTTCTATTTCTAACTGTTTAGAAATATCAGTGATAATATTTCTAAATTTTATTATAGAATTCTTCTTTTTATATAATTCTTCATACTGATCACAATTATCTATTATCTCAAACATACTTTTATCTTCTATTTCAGATATTTTTTCTATAAGTTTAACAGTAGAATCTCCGATTCCTCTTTTAGGTTCATTGATAATTCTTTTTAGTCGTACACTATCATTATAATTATTTACAACACTTAAATAAGAAACAATATCTTTTATTTCTTTTCTTTCAAAAAACTTTGTACCTCCGATAATTTTATAAGGAATTCCTAGTCGTACAAAACATCTTTCAATTGTTGCAGATTGTGCATTTATTCTATATAAAACTATATTATCACTATATTTGCCACCAGATTTAATAAATTGAACTATGTTTCCAGCTATATATTCAGACTCTTTTTGTTCATCATCAGCAGAATATAAATATATTTTTTCGCCTTCATCATTGTTTGTCCAAAGGTTTTTCCCTTTTCGCAAAGTATTATTATCTATAACTTTATTTGCTGCATTAAGTATATTTTGTGTAGATCTATAATTTTGTTCTAATCTAACTACAAAACAATTATCAAATTGTTTTTCAAACATAAGTATATTCTCTATTGTAGCTCCTCTAAATTTATATATACTTTGATCATCATCTCCTACTACGCAAATATTTTTATGTTTTTTGGAGATAAGACTTATAAGCATATACTGTGAATTATTTGTATCCTGGTATTCATCTACTAAAACATATTTATATCTATCTTGATAATATGATAAAACATCATCAAAATCTAAAAATAACCTTACTGTTAAATAAATTATATCATCAAAATCTACAGCATTAGACCTTTTAAGCTTAGTTTGATATAAAGAATATACATTATATAAAACTTGGTTTTTATAATCATCTCCAACTTCTTTTTTATATTCTTCTGGAGATAGTATTCTATCTTTGATTTTTCCAATATTTGTCAGCATAGCTCTAAAAGGAAACATTTTTTCATTTAAATTTAGTTCAAGATAACAATCTTTTATAACTCTAATACTATCATCTGTATCATAAATTGTAAAATTACTTGTAAAACCTATACGAGAAATTTCTCTTCTTAATATACGAATACATATAGAGTGAAAAGTTCCACAGTTAATATCTTTTGAAATATCTTCTCCAAGCATAGAAGATATTCTTTCTTTAAGCTCTTTTGATGCCTTATTTGTAAATGTAATAGTCAGTATATTCCAAGGTTTTATTTTATTAAAAGAAATTAAATTAGATATCTCTAGGATATTATCCCCTTCATTATAGTTGGATAATATTTGAGAATCATTTTTAGATAAAACATTTCCATTATAATAACAATCTCCAAAATTAATCATAAAAGATATTTTATTTACAATAACAGTTGTTTTTCCACTGCCTGCACCCGCTAAAATAAGTGTCGGTCCATTTGTTTTATATATAGCATCTCTCTGCTTCTCATTCATTTTACTATATATTTTGTCAAGAATATGTTTTTTAATATTATCGTTTATCATAATTATACCAACCTAATAAAATTAATTATTATGATTATATCATAATTTTTTTATATATAAAAGGGGAATAAAAAATGAAACTAGTTGAAACTAGTTTCATACTCTAGATTCTCTTATCTAGATCCACCTCTTCTAGAATAAGAACTTCGCTTATTATCCATAAATTTCTTTAAATCACAAAGTTTTTCATCACTATTTTGTTTAAACTTTGATAACATATCTTCAAAAGAAACAGGGTCATTTTTTTTATGATTAGAACCAGAATCAAATTTTCTATCTCTACCAGAATTTCTATTAAAACTTTTTTTATTAAAACCATTATTATTTTCAGAATCCGAAGTATTGGTATTTAATATATCAGTCTTTTTTATAGACAAACTAATTTTTTTAGGATCATCCATTTTCAAAATCATAACTTTAACCATCTGACCAACTTCAAGATGATCCGAAACTTCCTTTACATACGAAACAGAAACCTCTGAAATATGAACCATACCTGTTATACCTGGAGCAAGCTCTACAAAAGCTCCAAAACTAGTTATACCTGTAACTCTACCGTCGTATATGCTTCCAATATCAAGCTGCATTTAAACCAAATGCCTCCTTCAAAATAAAAAATAATGATACCTATCTTCCATAAATATCGATGAAGACTCTTTCTCCTTTTTCCATAAATTCCAATTTATCTCGAGCAAGCTCTTTGATATACTCTTCTAAATTTTCATCTTTTAAAATATTTTTCAAATCTTCTATACTTTTATTTTCTATTATAATTTTTTCTTTCAACAAATTAATTTCAGAATTTTTTTTCATTATATTAGATCTAATCAAAAATAAGTTGAAAATAATTAAACAAGAAAGTATAAATAAAAGAATTTTAAAGATATTACTTTTATAAAAACTTTTTTTTAGTTTTCTCATTAAAAGTATGCCCTTTCTAATATTAAAATCTATTTTTTACGCCTAATTAGATTATACAACATTATATTATTTTTTTTCAAGCTAAAATCTTTATTTTTTTTATATAAAACATTATTTACTTTTATTTTAGAGGTTATTTTTAATAAAACACGAT
>CAMTHN010000057.1 GCA_947072265.1 uncultured Clostridia bacterium
AAATATAACAGGATAGAAAGAAAAAGGTTTATACCCTATTATAAAAAAACAAATTAAAAAAAAGATTATAAAAATAAATATAAAATCAATTTTTTTGAAATTATATTTTTTAAATATAGATTTTTTTTTATTTTCGTAGCCTCTGCTATTCATAGCATATGCTGTTTCTATAGATTTTTCTAATTGCCAAGATATGATAATAGCAACAAAGTTTAAATTTATTTTAATTTTTGAAAATAAATTTTTATTGTATGATATTAGGTGTGATTCTTGTATTTGTTTATACTTATCTTTTAACTGGGGAATAAGATTTAAGCATATAGAAAATATTAAAACTGATGATGGTATATATTTTTTAAAAATATATACTATTTTATCAGATGATACTATTTTATTTAATATGTCAAACCATGTAAATAGTGAAGATATCATGAGGCTATTATTTATACCATATAAAAATGATTCTAATGTTATTGGTTTATCCTTTATATAAAATAATATAGTCAATCCTTTATGTACAAATATAGGATTGACTAAAGAAATAAATATAAATATAAACAAAATTTTTTTAAATTTCATTATAATATTTTTTTTATTTTCAATTTTTATAAATGTAAATATAGCTCCTAAAAAAGATATTAATACATATACAGGGTGGTTTATTAAGATTATAGATAATATTATAAAGATAAAATATATATAAGATATAGTTGGATTTAAATATATAAACATTACAATTAAGGGTTATTATAATCTGTTACAAATTTCCACTCTATACTGTCTCCACCTTTAAGTTCATATTTTGCAGCACCAACATTTGACAGTTCTCCATTTACAAAATACATCCATCCGCTTAAATCGCCAGCTGATTTATTTTCTATCCCTTTGATAGATTTTACGAATGCATCACCATTTGCAGAACTTCCAGAAAAATCAATTGGAAACTTTTCTTTTTTAGATATTTCTACTAATAGGTCAAATGCAGTTTGTTTTTCAGAAAAACCTATTAATGAGTTAAATATAATACCGTCAGAAGGGATAATATTTGCAGTTTTTAATGATTCTGGAACTAATTCTGGATTTTCAACTAATTGTTTAACATTTATAGTATAAACAACACTTTTAGACATAGAATCATTAGTAGAATTAGAGGAATTATCTTTATTTGTGCTATTATTTGTTGTACCACATGAAACAAGTGATAAACACATTGTTAATATCGAAATAACTATAATTAGATTTTTTTTAAAATTCATTTTTAATATCACCATTTTTCATTATTAGTTTTATAAATATAAATACAAAGTTTAAAACTAGAACCAATTATATAATTATATTTAAATAAAGTCAATTGATGATTGTTTTGTTTTTATATAAATTTAAAATTTGTTACATCAAATAGACCAGTATCCGTTATTCTAATTTCTGGAATAACTGGAAGTGCTAAAAATGATAGAGTTATAAAAGGGTCAAAGCATTTTTTAACTCCCATATTATGGCATATAGCTATCATATTATTTAGATTTTTCGATAAAGTTTTTCTATCTGTATCTGTCATAAGACCAGATAGCTCTAGTTGTTGTTTGCATATAATTTTTTTATTATGTGAAACAGCATACCCTCCGCCCATGAGTTTTATTTCTTTTAAAGCTATAATAATATCCTCGTCGTTTGTCCCAACGATAATTATATTATGAGAATCATGGGATACAGATGAGGCAATTGCTCCTTTTTCTAATCCGAAATTTTTGATTATTCCTATTCCTATATTTCCTGTTTTATTATGTCTTTCTATAACAATAATTTTTTGGTGAAGGTTATCTGGAATAAAAATATTATTTTTTAATATAACTTTTGATAGCTCTTTTTTAGTTGTAAGCTGATTTTCAACTAATTTAATTATGGTTGTTTCAGTTTCAGATAATTTTAGTCTAATATCATAGTCATCTATATTTTTTATATTTATAGAATTAATGATATCTTTGTTTTTTTTTGGCATATTATCTTCTATAATTATTTTTCCTTTATGTAAAACAAATTGTATATTAAGTTCTTTCAAGTTATCTAACACTAATATATCTGCCTGATATCCAACCGAAACAGCACCTAATTTTTTTAAATTATATAATCTTGCTGTATTTATTGAAGCTAATTTTATAGATTTTATAGGATTTAATCCAAGTTGTATAGCCATACGAACATTGTGTATAATATGATCATTTTTATCGATATCATCAATATGTTTATCATCTGTACAAAAACATAGTTGTTCTAGAGGAATTTTATCTTCTAAAATTGGCTTTAGAAGTTCTTTTAAATTATGTGCAGCGGTACCTTCTCTAATTAAAATATAGAAACCCATTCTTAGTTTTTCTATAGCTTCCTGATATGTCTCACATTCATGATCGGTGATTATTCCATTTAATCTGTATGATTGTAGATTATCTCCTGTTATTCTTGGAGCGTGTCCATCTATAATTTTATTGGAAAATAAATTTATTTTCTTCATCATTTCTTCTTCATTTGTAATCACTGAAACATAGTCCATAACTTCCCCAAGACCTAATATTCTTTTGTTGTGTATAAAATTTTTCATTTTTTCTGAAGAAAAATCACATCCATTATTTTCAAATTTTGTTGCTGGCACACAAGAGGGTAGATTAAAAAAAACATTACAACTACAATTTTTTGTTTCCTCTAACATATAATTTAGTCCATTTTCTCCTGAAACATTTACAATTTCATGAGGGTCAGCAATAATTGTAGTTGTCCCTCTAAGAGAGATAAAATTTGCAAACTGTTTTGGAGCAATCATAGATGATTCGATATGTAGATGTGCATCTATAAGACCAGGTGAAATATATCTACCTTCACAGTTTATAATGTTTTCTCCATTTAAATTTCCTGTTCTTATAATTATTCCATTTTTTATACCAATATCGGTTTTTATTATTTCTTCTGTAAAAACATTTATAACCATTCCATTTTTTAGTATAAGATCAAATTCTATTTGATTATTCATATCTTTAATATCCTTTCACTTAAAAAATATTAATTATATTTTAAGCATACAAAAAAGTAAGTAATGTACATTTTTTTTTGTTTTGTTAATATTAGTACATAGCATTTAATATATATTAAATATGTAAAGGAGATGTAATTTGAAAAAGTTGTTAATATTAATGTTGATTATAATTATCTCATCAACATTTTTATCGTCCTGTGTTGTAAAAAATAAAAATACAAATAATAGTATGGGAGAAAAAAATAATATGAAAATTGTAAGTAGTGGGATTGTAAACGGAGTTATAGAAGATAAATATGGTAAAAGAGGAAATTTATTTTTAAAGGATATGCCTATTTTATCGATTCCTATAGAAATAACTAATCCTCCAAAAAATGTAAAATCATATGCGATTATTTTGGAAGATTTAGACGCTATACCTGTTGCAGGATTTTCTTGGATACATTGGTCAGTAGCAAATTTAAAAACAACATCTATAAAAGAAGGAGAAAGTGGTAATACCAAAAATTTTATAGAAGGAACAAATAGTTGGTCTAGTGGTTTATTAGGCTCATCTTTAACTATAGAAGAAGCTTCTAGATACGGGGGAATGTCCCCTCCAGATAAAATTCATACATATACTATAGCGGTATATGCATTAACAGATGAATTAAATTTAAAACCAGGATTTTATTTAAATGAGCTTTATAAAGAAATGGATGGAAAGATTATAGATAAATCTGTTATTAAAGGAACTTATAAAAATTAAATTATGTTATATTAAATTTAATGCTATTAATTCATTAGATCTACCATTTTGTTTTAGATAATCTATTCCAATTTTTTGCATCATTTCTAGACATTTTAAAAAAGGAATCCCTCTTTCTTCTGTTATGAAATATTCTACTTTTAGAGGGTATCCATCATAAATATTTTTATTAACAATATTATATTGACATAGTTCTTTAAGATGCTGTATAAGCATCTTTTCGCTTATACCTTTTATATCTTTTTTTAAACAAGATAAAGATTGTTTTCCTGCTCTAAGTCGCCAAATTATAATTGTTTTCCATTTTCCTTTTATCATATCATGGGCAATTTCTAACGGACATGTATATTTATCTCTCATCTTCATAATATTACCCCCTCTGTATAAATTTTATTTTTTATATTATATCATAAAACAAATTTCTAAGATAGTATTACTAATACTCGAATATATATTATTGTTTAAATTGTATATATTTGTTATAATAAAAATTATTATTTATAAAGGAGATGTTTTATATGAATCCAATAGTTACTATGACTATGGAAAGTGGAGATAAAATGAAGATAGAGCTTTATCCAGATATTGCTCCTAATACTGTAAATAATTTTATCTCTCTTGTACAATCTGAATTCTATAATGGAGTTATATTTCATAGAGTTATACCAGGATTTATGATACAAGGTGGCGACCCTGATGGAACAGGTAGGGGAGGTCCTGGATATTGTATAAAAGGAGAGTTTTCAAATAATAATTTTGAAAATAATCTTATACATGAAAAAGGTATATTATCTATGGCCAGAACTATGGCGCCAGATTCTGCAGGATCACAATTTTTTATTATGGCTGCTAAATATCCTAGTCTTGATAAAGAGTATGCAGGATTCGGAAAAGTTATAGAAGGAATAGAAGTTATTGATAAAATTGTTTCTGTACCTTCTGATAATAATGATAAGCCTTTTGATAGACAATGTATAAAAACAGTAGAAATAGAGCTTTTTGGTAAAGAATATCCAGAGCCAGAAAAAGTTTAATAAAATAAAAAAAGATATATGCATATGCATATATCTTTTT